>JAAYFR010000176.1 GCA_012728155.1 Bacteroidales bacterium
ACGTCTGCACGACCTGTTCATAACAATAGAGGGGATGACTCCGGGTGAATACAAAAACGGTGGGGAGAACCTCTCGATCAACTACAGTTTTGCCGATACCCCGTTCGGTGAGATAATTGTGGCAGCCACACCCAAAGGGCTTTGTTATATGGCATTCGCCGATGGTGAGCAGGAGGCTTTCGATGCTCTTCGAGCCATATACCCCAAGGCCGGTTATCACCAAAAGAGAGATGAAATACAGCAAAAGGCTCTCTCTTTCTTCTCGCGGGATTGGAGTGAACCCGATGGACTGAAATGCCATTTGAGAGGAACTGATTTCCAGTTGAAGGTGTGGGAGACCCTGTTGAAAATACCGATGGGTCAGTTGACCACTTATGGTGATATTGCCGCCCGGATCAATAATCCCAAGGCATCACGGGCGGTAGGTTCCGCCGTGGGAGACAATCCGGTATCTTTTCTGATACCCTGTCATCGGGTGATCCGTTCGTCGGGTGAACTGGGAGGGTACCATTGGGGAGTTGTCCGAAAAACTGCCATCATCGGCTGGGAGGCTGCGAAACTACACGTTTAAACAGATTTCAGGCCTGACAGCACTTTTTGGCGATAAAGATTTCAGCATTCTCAAAAATATATGAGCTTTACTTGATCTTCATACCATTCAAAAACTCTTTGATTTCAGCTTTAATCCGATAGCTTTCACGGGCTTTCTGAATGGCTTTATTATGCACAAATTTGGTGAAGACCTTTTGTTGTAGGTAGGGTAAAGTTTGGTCGTAAAATTTGACAAGGCCCACGCTGAGTGCCCATGCAATGGCCATATCCACGTAATATTCTCCTTGTGGCATTTCAGAGAGGTGTTGCAATGTGCTCTCTATATATTTCTCCTCCATAAAATAACAGATCAATAGAATCACGAAGAAGCGCTTGGTAAATTCCCCTTCGTCGGTTTTCAGCGGTAGAAAATGGGCAATTACTTCTTCGGGATATTGTTTGAATATTTTGAAAGAGGAGGTAAGCGTATCGACATGTGCCCAATTGTCAAAACGCAGGATCAGGGGATCTATATAGGTGAATAGTGTCTCCAGCGAAAATTGTTGTAAGTTCCCTAAGATTAATCCGTAAAGGAGGAGATGTTCGTAGGAGGTGAATTCCGCATTTTTCAGATAATTCTCGATATCTGTCTCCTTGGATAGCTCCTTTGCTAATTTCTTCAATGCCGGCATACGAATACCCCATATTTCATAATTGGTCGGGATCAGTTTCTCGTTGAAAGCCTTATAATCGGTTTCCGCGAGGGCTTTAAGCTTTTGATCTATTAAATCGGGATAGGTTGTTTTCATTTTGTGTATTTTTGGGTCATTGTCTACTTGTGGTTGCAAAGATAGTGAAAGAAGAGAGATAAATTCATACTTGATGGAAAGGGGAATATTGCGGACGAGATCGGATGAAACAGGCAGATTTTTAAATCAATAACCTTAAAAATAATTACTACAAATAGATGAGTAGCGAGAAGGAATAGTTTTTATCTGTTATTGTTATTTAACAAAATTGATGGTTCTTTTTCATCAATTAGCCGCATCTTTGTTTGTTATAGAGGATATATATTACTTCTATGGCATATGAAACGAGCAATCAAATTCTTAAACTAAAGAACATGATTAAAAGCGAGTTGCTTCCAGTTCTTATCTTATAGGAAGTCGGCGATTCTCGTTTCACTCGAATTGTCATACACCGACAAGGAAAAAATAAAATAATCGTATGAAAAAAGGAGCCTTCAAAGTTGAAATCAAGAATGCAACAACAACACTTGTTGACTTGGCAGAAGAGGCAATTCTCAATTACATCTCAAGGAGAGTCAATTAAAACCAGGGGATGAACTTCCTTTTGATGAAAATCAACTTCATGATATTGTAAAGGTATTTGCTTCCTTATCATATCTATATTAAAGAAAAGCGAGAAAATGATAAAGGATTATTTAAAGGGATAAAATCATGAATCTTGTTGTAATAGTGATGGCGTGTATCCTGTATGGGTATGGCTCGAGCGAAAATAGTGGAAATAGGAGCACAACTTGGGAAGAGAGGGAGCACACCCACTTTTCCGATCTTAAGTCAGATTTACCGGCTTACAATAAAACGGGCATCTCCTATCTGAAAAGTGAAGAAGAATTATTAAAAGTTACCTTCGGCGAACCGGAAAAAATGAACGGCGACTGGAAATTTATCCTGGAAGAGGTGCACAATGGACATTCTTCCCAGTTGAACGATTCGAAGTGGCAGCAGGTAACCCTACCACACGACTGGAGTGTGAAAGGTCAGTTAAGCCCTACCCTCGCCAGTTGTACCGGTTACCTCCCCGGGGGAATCGGCTGGTACCGTAAAACAATCGATATACCTGCCGGGAAAGAGGGAGAGAAAGTATATCTCTATTTCGAGGGAGTGTACAACCGGAGTGAAGTATATGTGAACGGAAATTTATTGGGCAAACGCCCCAACGGGTATGTCTCATTCATGTATGATGCCACTCCGTTTATCAAATACGGAGAAGAGAATTTGGTTGCCGTACGGGTAGATCATGGTCAGTCCGCCGATTCGCGTTGGTACACGGGGTCGGGTATCTATCGAGATGTCTGGCTGATATACGCCCACCCGCTCCACATCGCACAATGGGGCGTATACGCCTGGCCCGAAGAGTCAAAGAAGGGCTTCAAGTTAAATGTTGAAGTAGAAATCGATAACGGGAAAAAGAGTACGGAGCAGGTAACCGTCGTGAATGAGCTTTACTCTCCTGATGACAAGCTTGTGGCAAAAGATACCAAGAAGTTCTCTGCTTCACCCGGAACGAATAATAAAATTACGACCGTATTGCATCTAAAAAAACCGCTATTGTGGTCGATCTCGAATCCTAACCTGTATGCATTGAAGACCACGGTGTATCATAATGGGGTTGAGATTGACAAATCCTTTACCACTACAGGGTTTCGTACCTACACGTTCGATCCGGACAAGGGCTTCGCGTTGAATGGCGAATGGATGAAGATGAAAGGGGTTTGTCTGCATCATGACGCGGGTGTGTTGGGTGCTGCGATACCTCGGGATGTATTAAGGAGAAGGTTACAAACCCTCAAGGAGGTTGGTGTCAACGCAATTCGCACAAGCCACAACCCGCAGTCAACCGACCTGTACCGTCTTTGTGATGAATTGGGAATGCTGGTCCTCAATGAAATGTACGACGAATGGGAATTCCCAAAACGGAAGTGGATAGAAGGCTGGAACGTGGGTACTCCGGGATTCCAAGGTTCGTACGACATTTTTAAGGAGTGGTCGGAGAAAGATTTGGGCGATCTGGTGAAGCGCGATAGGAATCACGTGTCCGTGTTTGCCTGGAGCATCGGCAACGAGGTGGATTATCCCAACGATCCCTACTCGCACCGGGTGTTAGGTGGCGAGAAAGCGGGAGGGTTCACGCAATCGACCTACGGGGGATATAACCCGGAGGCTCCCGATGCCATGGCGTTGGGCAATATCGCGAAACGCCTGGTTAAGACGGTTAAAGAGTATGACCGGTCGAGGCCCGTGACTGCCGGATTAGCGGGAGTAGCCATGTCGAACGAAACAGAATATCCCGGAGCACTGGATATTGCGGGGTATAACTACACTGAAAACAGGTATGACACCGATCACGAGAAATATCCTGGCCGGGTCATCTACGGGAGTGAAAACCGACACGATATGGCCGCTTGGAAAGCAACACGAGACAGGGAACATATCTTCGGGCAGTTTTTGTGGACCGGCATCGACTATTTGGGAGAATCGGGAAGGTGGCCTTCCAGGGGATTCTATTCCGGGTTGCTCGATTTTGGAGGTTTTATCAAACCGAGGGGTTATTTCAGGCAGTCGCTATGGTCCGACACGCCGATGGCCTACCTCGGCACCTATCCCACGCCGGGCATGGGAAGCCAAACACAATCCAAAGATGTTTTCTCGCAACACGAGGCAATGAGCAACGATCACGTGGAGAAAGTACCTTCCATGGATGCTTGGCCGGTATGGAACTACAGTCAGGGGCAACTGATCAGAGTGGTCTGTTACACGAATGCCGACAAGGCAAAACTCTTGCTCAACGGTACCGAAGTAGGAGAAATAAGAGAGTACAACGACGATACGGGCATTATCTTCTGGGATATTCCCTACAAACCGGGGAAATTAGAGGTGGTGGGGCTTGACAAGAATAATAGGCCTGTCTCCGGTTACGCCATCCAAACCTCTAAACGGCCCCATGCGTTAAGGATTGCCGAATCCGACCAATCAATCAATAGCAATGGAGGGGTTGCTCACGTGGTCATTGAGGTGGTGGATGAAGATGGTCACCCGGTTTTCCTTTCGGATAACGAGATAACTTGCCATGTTTCAGGTCCCGCAAGGTTGTTGGGACTGGAAGCGAGTAACAATACGGACATGAGTGATTATACCGACAACAAACATCGTGTCTTTAACGGGCGTATCCTCGCCTATATACAAACAGTGGGAGAAGGAGACGACGATACAATCAACATACGGTTCACCTCCCCGTGGCTTGAACCGGCAGCAGTTGACATAAACGTAAAATAAAAATAATAAGAAGTGAGAACAATAGCAACTCTACCATTCCTATTCACTCTATCCTTGGTGATCGGTCAAGAATCGAGTATAGATGCCCAGCAACCTTATGAAGTCAGTAAAATATGGGGCGAGGCTCCCCATAGTGCATTTACCGATCTGATCAGGTTCAACAACAAGTTCTATTGTACTTTCCGGGAGGCGAGCGGCTAATTTATTCTTCTCAACAATATCATTGTTCGTGTTAATAAAACCGACATGTCAAAAACTTTCCCTACTTTTGTGATCTCTTTAAAAAGGGAATGGGACTTCCCTGTAATAAACCGCTCATATAGGTAGCTGATAGTTCCTGCTCGATGAATCGTTAAGCGATTATGGGTGGGAATTTTGTATTTATAGAACTAAAATAATTTATGTGGAAACAAATTGCATTGGTAGCTTTGGGTGGAGGTGCGGGGAGTGTGCTGCGTTATCTTGTCTCGGTATGCTCCTCCAGATACTTTCTCCCGGTATTTCCCTGGGGAACTTTTATAGTCAATATTACGGGATGTTTTATTATAGGACTTCTGATTGGACTTCTTTCCCGTTTCGGCTCACTGATGAAGTCTGATTTGGCTTATAGGATGCCTTACCCTTGGAAATTAGTTTATGAATAAATGATATATTACTCCGTTAGTGAATCTACAAATTCTCCAAACCGCAAAATCTTTTCACTATTCGCTTTATTGAAAAGCAAGTGTTCAAAATCCTTTTGCTTCTTCTTCAAATCGACCGTTTTCAGTAGTTTTGCTGTTGCTTGTTTGAACTCTTGTAAGTTATATATTCCACAACGCTTTGAAAGGAAATCATAATCAGGTTTGGACTGTGCTAATAAAAACATCAGGTCGTAAAAGTCACGTCCTTTGGCACGCGCTAACATAGCGGCAATTTTCATGCTGCACAATACGCCATCGGAAGGAACGGGGAAGGGGAAAAAGAACCCGCAACCCTGAACGCTTCAAAAACTGAATTATACCGTTTGTCATTTCAATAAACTTGTCTTTCGACATGTTTTTGCAATCGAAATCCAAGTCTTCGTAGAACCGATCTATTCCTTTAACCAAACGCAGGTTTGTTCCGCCGATAAAAGCCATCTCTTGGATGCTTGGGGTAGAAGAAAGGTAATCCAGAATCATTAACTGTAAATACTCTTTCAGTATGTACTTATCGAAACTCGAATTGCCACGGATTTGAGTCGGAAAATAATTTCTTATTTGTTCAATCTGTATCATAAACCGTAAGTTTTAAAAAGTAACTTTAGCCGATAGCCAAGCGCCTTACTTTGAAATTTGCCACAGTAGTCCATCAGCAAATCCTTGTTTAAATCATCGTGCAGGTAATCTTCGTCCAAGCGCAACTCTTCCAATTCCTGCTCGCTATCATAAAACGGATAAAGATACAGCAAATCAAGTAATGCCTTTTCGGGTGTGGCAAACTGTATGGTACGATTGTCTGCCATTAGCTTTAATTCGTACCCAAACATCAGGTTTTCTTTGACATGCTTATAAGAGTATTCACCGAAGTCATTGGCGAAAGATGCTGTTTTTAGCGAAGTCACACTGGTAATCTGCACCACCGCTTCCGGTATCATCCCATAGAACGACAATGCCGTGTGTAGACTGATATAGGACGGTCGGTAAATCCGATTCGCAAAATAACGAGAATAATCGGGCTTATCCTTATATTCTGAAAATGCAAAATATCCCTGCCGTAATCGGACAAGATACCCTCTCTTAACCCAACGAGTAAGATTATTACGGTCAAAATCGGGTTGCCATGCATATACCTGATAGATATTGAAGCATGCCAAATCGAACATTTTATTCTTAAATTCCAGAAAGGTCATTTCTTTTTTTGTTTCTATTGTGCTGCAAATATTGCATTTTAGAAACAAAATAAAATATTGGAATAAGTTAGTGCTTTTCTTGTCCTGTCAATAAGACGAAAATATGCAAATCTTTCCATCAGAGTGGACAAGGTGTAGTCTTTTCCTGTCCTTGGTTAACCTCAACATTAGAGGATATTCATTGTTATTCAATGCTTTAGATGTGTAGCATATCACATTAATAGTAATACTCATGGTTTACACACTGGTTTACACAACTCATGTATATCGCCTTGCAAAATGCCAGTTTTGGGAAATAAAAAAGCAGCTATATTTCTATAACTGCCTTATTTTAAAAGTGGTGCCACCAGAAATCGAACTGTCGAGTTAAGTGGCTATAAATCTGAATGATATATTTTCAAAATAAAGAGTAATCTCTAAAAAGTCACCAAAAAGCTGCTCCGTTTTGCACTAATCTGCTTTTAGGCTATTTCCACTACAAAAGTACGAAAAGGTATTGATATTTGAAAATCGGATTGTTACTCTGAATAATATTCATCAAACATATATTCTATTGTATCTGTAAAGCCATAGCCGCAAGGAGATGCCCACTTCACGCATCTTTCTGCATTCGGTCGGAAACAGTCCAGTAACCCATGATTTTTCATGAATTTCAAAGCTCTATTAAAATTGTTTTCCATTCCAGTATAAAACGATTCGGTCATGTCTCCATATTCATTCGTGTATCTACAGCCGCATTCTACAAGAAAGATCATAAGCTCCGCTTCAAATTCAGGCGAAGGTTTTAGCTTGGAAAAATCAGATATTGCTTTCTTGGCAACAGATAATCGCTCTTTAGGCCAACCTTTTGCTGGAAAATATTCGTCTTCAATAATTTTCTTAGCCTTAAGAAACTGTTCCTTTTCGTTCGGACTAACATAATAGTCTAAATATTCTGCTATCTCTTTCTTCGTACTATACATTTCAAGGATAAGTGAAACAAGTTCTGCCTTATCCATTGACTGTAATAACTTTTTCAATTCTAACTTTGCCATAAATTATTCAATAATAATCCATTTACCGGCTCGATCTGAACCCTCTCTTTTGATAAACCCTTTTTTTGTCAACTGCGATAAATGATATTTTATGCTGTCTGGAGTACGATTTAAAAGAGCTTCTAATTCTCTACGAGTGATAAGCGGATTTAGCCTTATTAATTCTATGATTTCATTTTGAACGTTTCTGGGTGTTTTCTGGGTGTTTTCTGGGTTTTTTCTGGGCGTTTTCTGGGCGTTTTCCCTATCTTCCAGATGTTCTTGGGTGTTTTCTGGGGTGTCAGCCCCGAAACCCTCCTCGAAATACTTCTTCGAAATATTTTCCACTACCCTAAAAGCAGTACGCAAAGAAAAATCAAAGTGAGCTTCTCCATTTCCATTTTCTTTCAATTCCTTTTGAACGCGATAAACCCCTCTACTGAAACGGTTCACATAGCCCAATACTTTCATTGCCTCTGCAATAAATGGAATCCGGTAATCACTTACATTGGGGAAGTTTTCAGGACTGACTTTACCATACAATCCTCCCGGGTTTTGAATTTCAATCCGGTTATCATATTCATAAAACTGAATAGGAGAATTCGAGTCATAATCACGGTGCATAATCGCATTCATTAAAAGCTCACGAGTTGCCCAATAGGGATAGGTGGAGACAATCTCTTCCCGTAGAACACTCACCGGAATAGGACGCTTGGTCGATACACTTGTTTCAATAAAGGTATCTATCTTCGGAAGTGATTTAACGTGAGTTCGATGTAAGAAATACCTTTGAAAATTAGGAATATAGCAGAAAAACAAGTAACTTTATAATGTTGAAATACAAATAATTACTTAATATTTCCGCTATGATTCCTGAAGGTAAAGTTACTGAAATTTATTTTATTATCGATGAGTTTTTCAAAGAATTTGACACCATTATCCGTGAGCATTCTTTAGAAAGCGTAAAAACCAAGAAAAGAAACCGTAAATTTACGATGTGCGAGAGTG
>JAAYFR010000177.1 GCA_012728155.1 Bacteroidales bacterium
CACTCTCGCACATCGTAAATTTACGGTTTCTTTTCTTGGTTTTTACGCTTTCTAAAGAATGCTCACGGATAATGGTGTCAAATTCTTTGAAAAACTCATCGATAATAAAATAAATTTCAGTAACTTTACCTTCAGGAATCACAGCGGAAATATTAAGTAATTATTTGTATTTCAACATTATAAAGTTACTTGTTTTTCTGCTATATTCCTAATTTTCAAAGGTATTTCTTACATCGAACTCACGTTAATTAAGATAAAACTGATACATACCTCATAGCTTCAAGAGCTCTATCCACAGAAAAAATCCGAGGAGATAGCCAATCGTTATTGAGCCAGGTGTGTCCAAACGACTTTTTGATTTCTTATGAACACCAAATTTTTTGTTATTGCCTTTATTGGTATGCTTTTGATAGCGTCTTGTAACGAGTCAAAACAATCCCCTGGTCCTACACCATCGGATTTCAAAATGATCTTGCGCTTGTGGCCCGAGCACCACAATGACACGGTTTTAAGAAATGAGTTCCTACAGGCCATGCAGGCATATCCCAACACATTCGAGGAGGTTTGGCTCTGTGCGGAGTTCGAAACGCTATCGATGGATGTCCATCGCCAATCAGCCGCATCCATGGCCGTCGCTGCTCAAAAAATACGCGAGATCGGAGTGATCCCCTCCGTTCAAGCGATCACGCTGGGACATGGGGATAACTTTGAAAGCGGGTCTGAGGAGTTAATTCCCACGGAATGGGGTGCAATCACTGACGCTAACGGTGTCGTGACACGTACCGGTCACTGCCCACGTCAACCCAAATATCACGAATACCTGAAAGAGATGTACGCACTCTACGCCGAACGTTGCCAACCGGATATCGTATGGCTGGACGACGACCTGCGCGTAACACACCATTGGCCGGCCCGTCAACTGTGCTTCTGCGACACCTGTATCCGTCAATTCAATGACCAGTACGGCAGACAATGGAGCAGAGAGACTTTGGTACAGGCCTTGGATGCGAATGACGAAAAGGGTGTTGTGAGACAACAATGGATTGCTTTCTCACAAGAAAGTCTCGCCAGCGTTGCCCGCACCATCTCCAGAAGTGTTCACCGCGTTTCGCCCAAAACGCGCATGGGATTGCAGCATGCAAACTTCCACAGGGAACTCCTTGAAGGTAGGGATTGGAATCCCATTTTTAGGGCGATGAAAGAGGAGACAGGGCTGACCCCAGCCTCCAGGCCCGGAAACGGTTTTTATAACGATCATGCCCCCCGCGAAATGGTAATGAAAGGGTACGACATGGCGCGACAAATCCGACGCCTCGATCCCGACATAAAAGAGATCGCTGCAGAAATTGAGGGGTATCGTCATTACGCCAGCGGAAAGTCACCACACGGACTGTGCGTTGAATCGCTGTTCTATTTATCCATGGGTGCCACTCAGCTTTCATACGCCATCATCTGCTCCGCATCGGAACCAATGGAGTGGTATGCCGACAACTACTTCAAGAAACTGCAGGAGTGGCGTCCTTTTTACGAGGAATATGCCCGGTTTAATGAAGGAACCGAACCTGGCGGATTGGATCCTTACATCAGTCCGAAGCAAGTGATTCGGGAAAAACGGCCGGGCGATTCTTCATTCGGATGGACGACAACCGGCGCGAACGACCCTGTCCTTTCACTGTCATTTCTGGGAATACCGTTTTGTCCCGACGGCAATAACCCATCAGCCTTGATTATGGATGCAGAAGCGATCAGCGGCCTCAACAAAGAGGAAGCGATTTTTCTTTTTCAACACCGCGGGATACTACTCAATGCGCCTGCATGGAAAGTTGCCCAACAACGGAGATTGGACACTCTGCTTACCGCTATCCCGGCTCCCGAAGGATTGACCCACGTGTCCTGCTTCCTATCACCAGGAGGAGGCCGAACAGCCGTGGTTCCTTCGTATGATCCCTCCATCTCCAATACGCAACGGTTGAATTTATTAGGCATCGCCGATTGGACAACGTGTCACCGGATACCCGCCATCATGGAAACGGCCGCTCAAGCCGTTGTTGTTCCCCGAATAGATGAAGGGGGAAAACTTCGTTCGGTCACCCTCCTGAATTGCAGCATATCGGATCAGCCGGAAACACAACTCCGGTTACGCGGATGCGACCCAAACAAAAAACAACAGTTCATCTGGAAAAAAGCGGGACAACCGGATGTGATTCTCCGCCCGCGATATGACGGATCCGATGCAATCATCCGGATACCCACGCTGGAAGGATGGAACATCGGGTGGGTGGCAATAACAGCTTTCACCCTTTGATTTGAACAGGCTTCTATTGGAGATAAAGCCTAATTGGCCTCCCTATGATCATCAGGTGAAAGCGTGGCATAGGTTATCGACGCGCGAACATGAGCCACAGCCTACTATCGTAACTACGGGTACGGGGTCGGGTAAGACTGAGGCTTTTCTATATCCCGTGCTGGATTATTGTTACAGCCAAAAAGATCGACCGGGTATAAAGGTGATCATTATGTATCCGATGAATGCGCTTGCTACTGACCAGGCGAAGCGTTTGGGTGAAATGATTTTTGAGGATGAGAGACTGAGTGGAAAGATACGCGCGGGACTTTTTATTGGTGAAGGGAAGCAGGGACAAAACATACAGCGTAACAAGCTGATGGGGCCTGATCATATTATTGAGGATAGGAATACAATTATTGATTCTCCGCCGGATATATTGTTGACCAACTTTAAGATGCTGGATTATGGGTTGATGAAACACAACTATAATGGCTTGTGGAGCCACAATATGCTGGATAAGGGGTTGTTTAAGTTTCTGGTGCTGGATGAGTTGCACACTTATGATGGTGCTCAGGGTACTGATGTGGCAAACCTGATTAGGCGACTGAAGTTGAAACTAAATATGGAGGAGGGGCAACTTTGTCCCGTTGGTACTTCTGCAACAATAGGTTCAAGTGAGGAGGCTCCCACCCTATTGGCCGATTATGCGCAAAAGATATTTGGAGAGACCATCACAGAGGAGTCTATTATAAATGAGAACAGGGTAAATGTGGAAGAGTTCTTTGAGGAGGATGAGTCGCTGCTTCCATTTATCCCTCTACCCAACAAGCTTAAGGAATTGGTATATCACGAACGTGACAATTTCGATGATTATCTGCAGGGGCAATTGTGGATAAGGGAGTTGAGCGGAGTTCAATATACGGTGGAGGAGAAGCCTCAATTTACATTTCGCGACCAGGTAGATGCACAAACAGAGATAAGCGCACTGCCGCCGTGGTATTGTCGTGAGTGTAATTCATCAGGGTGGCTGGGTCTGAAACATGATGGTTCTGATAATACAACAACTGTGGTGGGCACTAAAATACCCACAGTATATAGCTGTATGAGAACTACTTTGCACAATACAATAGCAAATGCACAGCACAATACAATAGTAAAAGAACATCGAAGTACAAGAGTAATCGCACATGGCAACAATACAGAAAAAACTGTAACTGGCCCAATATGCTAAAGAGTATTGTGAAAAACTTTGTCAAACAGAGAAATAGTTGAATATGTCCACATTAGCAAAAGCGATAGAAATAGCAGTTTCCGCACACAAAGGTCAAAAAGACAAAGCGGGTGCAGAGTATATTTTACATCCTCTTCGCGTAATGGAAAGAGGAAAAACGGATGTCGAAAAGATTTGCGGTGTATTACACGATGTTGTCGAAGACAGCAGTTTTACATTTGAGGCGCTTGAAAACGAAGGATTTTCAACCGAAGTGATTGATGCATTACGTTATCTTACCAAAACGTCGGAAGAGGAAGATTATGAAAAATTCATAGATAGAGTTGGTCAAAATCCCATTGCTGTACAGGTTAAGATCAACGACTTGCTTGACAATATGGACATAACTCGCTTTAAAGTACTCAATGAAGAGGATTTTAAACGCTTGAACAAATATTTGAAAGCATATTGGAAATTAATAACGAAATAAACAGATAGTATGAAACGATTAGCTGATAGAGGGGGCGAATTGCTATTTCTGAGCTTGAGTCACTAGATATCGATCTTAAGAATGGATTCTATCTGGGTATATTTAGAGCTGACTTCATAGAGCTGAGTGAAGAATCAGCAATTTGGCACTCTTGGATAAAACCGGATATAGAGGAACCTGACTTTCATATCCCTTCAGCTCTACGTAGATGCATGCTTAAGGAGTAAAGCAACTAATCCTCTCCCAAGCTTGCTCTTTAACCATCAAACATGAAAGAACCCTCTATTTTCTTAGCAGCATAACAATCTGTTTTACCCAGGCGGCCAAACTCAAAGGGACATTCAACAGATTACTATCCAGCTTAAGATTTTTGCGTGAAAAACGGATAGAGTCGTCACCAAAAGAATAATCGCTCTGCCGACTTGGTGGACTCAAATAGAGCGGCCAACTTCAAATCCTTCTCGAAATTGAAATAGGCCAGATGCTCAAAATGACGCCTGGCAAAATCAAGCATAACCCATGTTTTGCCAGTTTGCCTCGCCCCCTCAATAATTAAAGGTTGTCGATTAGCTGCATTTTTCCACTGCAATAATTTTGTTGATATTTCTCTTTCAATATGCATCAATCACACTTTTGGCTCTATTTATGTGTAAATTCTCACATAATAGGCACGTAATTGGTGCAAGTATAGGAATTAATTATCCAACAGGAGATGAGTTTTGTGCGATTAGTAGTCTTGGGGTTTCGTTTCGTGAACTATTCATTACATTATTATGGAGGCGTAAAGGATATAAAGCCCTATGTGGATGAGTTTATTGACTATTAAGGCAGCACTACATGGATTATTTGCCTCCCTTCAAACTGATGCCACCTATCTTTTGCTTTAACATATATAGAGTAAAATCCGGGGTTATCAAATTCAGGTCTGAACTCAGCCTCCCAGATATGCCTTGATGCTACAACGCCTGTCATTTTTATCCAAGACAGATTCTCCATCTTCTCCTCTCGCTCCATCTCAGCCACACGGTATGGATCCTTTTGCGACTTGCACTCCATATCAACCCATTCACCCTCCTCCCCTACTCTCATCTTCACCTCAGCGTCAGGCATAGCGTTAAATATATTGGCTAAGACCTTTACCTTGTCACCGCTGTCATCAATAGTGATAACATCGGGAATGCTTATGTGCATCTGAAAATCTTCAGGCTTGCGGGCAACCTTCCACTCTAAGCTCCAATCCTTTTCATCAATATGAAGAAATGCATAACCGTTGGGGGTGCCGTCCCGCATCATTGCATGAGGCACACCATAAATGTCGGGCGCTCCTGTCCACCAGGCACCACATACAGTACCCACACTAACCATGTGCAGGGGTCCTTCTCCCGGATAATTTTGCTCCTTGCCGACAAAATGATGAAAATGACGATGGGTATGTGCAGCTAGAGAGATTGTCTTTTCATGACGCGATAGGAGGCTGTAAAATCTCTCCTTCTCCTCTTGGTTTATCCATTTTGTGGAGGCTTCGGATGGAATATGAGCAAGTATAACGAGCCACTGTTTTTTATCGATTCTGTTAATCTCATTCTCTAAGAACTGCATCTGATCTTCACCCAATCCTGTTGTGTAGTTGCTATAGGGGTTATCCTCCTCGCCGGTCCAATATATGTTATCTAAAACAACAAAGTGGGCCGGTCCATAGGTAAAGGAGTAATAGTTTGGTCCAAAGGTGTTAAACCATGCTCCTCTTCCTGCAACCCTGTCCCGGGCAGTAAAATCAACGTCATGATTGCCCGGCACATACCACATGGGAACACCTACTACAGAGAGGCTGCCGGCAACATCGTTAAAAAGACTCAAATCATTAAAGACTATATCTCCAAGTGTTACACCAAAATTTGCATCGGTGCCGATAAGTTCAGGCAGTATGGCTTTAGAGGCATAGTAGATCTCCTGCAGGTTTCTAGGTTGAGTATCTCCAAAGATTAGCCCCTTTATCTTTTTAGGCTCTTTTGAAGGGTAGAGGGGAAAGTTTAGTGATCCGGGCAGCTCACCACTAGCCGGTAGTCCCCCGTATCGATCTCCGGAGAGGCCTTCTCTGCTGTGCATTACATAATAACGTGGCACCTGGTTATCATCAACTGCCACCATCCAGTTGCGGGGCTTAATAACAAAGATTGCAGCATTATCCCTAACAGGAAGTTCATATTCACCACGTCTATTTGTTACCACCACATCACGGCCGTTAGACAGAGCAACACCCTTAAGTGGTTTATCGCGTGAGTCGAGCTTCCCATTGTAGTTTCTATCGTGATAGACAACGCCTTTTATGGTGTTTGATTGTGCCTGTGCAGAAATTCTACAAATATCATTTTGTACAACGGGAAATAGAAAGAGTAGTACAAAAATTGCGTTAAAAAACCTTTTCATTGGAGTATATTTTAAGATGAAAGTTTCATAGAAAAATGGTCGCGTGATTGGCAAAGGTAAAACAAAAACAGCAAATAGGGAAAAGCGTAAGGAGTAATTTATAAGAGTTTGTCGCTTTACGCACACTTTTGAGATAGTATTGATGAGTTTTGGGGTTACAGCCCTAACGGCTTCTAAATTTATACCGTTTTTTACTAACTTATGATGATAATAGCTTCGATGCAGTCATTACATCTTTTGGAATCCGCAATTTCGAGTTCACAGATAAAAGTTTTCAAGAAATACTTCGTGTATTGAAACCTGGTGGAATGTTTATTGCAATTGGGCTTACCAAGCCTGAACAAACGCCAATGAAACAGATTCATACATTTTATTGTAAACATGTAATCCCCGCTCTTTCAAATATAATTTGCGATGATGAACACGCAAACGAATACTTACCTGCATCAATAACAGCCTTCCCTCAAGGTAAAGAACTAATGCTTATACTCAGGAAAAACGGCTTTACACAAATTAGGCTAAAAAGATACACTTTGGGTGTTGCTACACTGTATATGGCGGAGAAGCCTTTTAATTAGTTTAAAATATAAACTTAGAATCAACAGAAAGGACAAAAGAAGTTATTTGAAAATAGCTACAAAAACAGTTTGAGTCTGTTTAAGATAAACATACATAAATAGTATAATAAACTACTTAGTATCATATATCTACGATTAAAAATACTTCAAGAAAAGAAACAGGTGTGAGTGTCCCTACTGTCCAACGATATATCAACTACATGACAATCGGCTATCAAAGCATATCACTTCCGGCATGGTCTTCAAATCCATTAAAGAGATTGGTCAAAGCACCCAAAATCCACTTATTAGACAGCGGCGTTTTTAAGTTAAAAAGTTGCAACAGCTATTTCTTGCTCCTCACTGTCAATTCGCCACGGAGGGAGAGAGGCATAAGGCGGCCCACTTCGGCCGGTGTTTTTCCTTCACCGAACAGGATCATCAACTTGACCAAGGCCGCTTCAGTAGTGATATCGTGTCCGCTTACCACACCCAGCTTCTCCAGGCGCTGCCCATTCTCGTAACGGTGCATCTCCACGCTGCCATAGAGGCACTGGGTGACATTGACAATGACAATACCCCTCTCGATTGCGTCATGTAATAAGTCTGTAAACCACGAATCGATCAACGAATTTCCGGTGCCATAGGTCTCCAATACCACTCCTTTCAAACCGGGAATGGCAAGATGTGCCCGCACCACTGCCTCGGAAATGCCGGGGAACAGTTTCAGTATCACCACATTCGCATCCATCGCATAATAAAAGTTCACCGCCTTATCGTAATCCGGCTGAAGGATAAACTGTTCATTATAACGTATATTCAGTCCCGCCTCACCCAAATTGGGATAGTTGGGGCTGGTGAACGCGCTGAAGTTATTGGCATTGATCTTGATAGTACGGTTTCCACGCATCAACAGGTTTTGCATATATACACACAACTCCGGCACAACAGGATGTCCGGCCGCATCTTTATCGGCGGCAATCTCAAGGGCAGTAATCAGATTCTCCTTCCCATCGGTACGGAGTTTGCCAATCGGAAGGTGCGATCCGGTCAGTATCACCGGCTTGGTAAGGTTATCCAACATCAACCCAAGTGCCGATGCGGTATAGGCCATCGTATCGGTACCGTGGAGTATGACGAAACCGTCGTATTCATCATAACGATCCTCAATCACGTGTACTATCTGCTCCCAGATGGAAGGCGACATATCCGAGGAATCGATAGGTGGATCGAACAGGTAAGTTTCCACATTGAAATTCAATCGTTTTATCTCCGGCATATTGGAGCGGAGGTGACTGAAATTAAACGGTTCCAATGCCCCGGTCTCCGCATTTTCCACCATTCCAATGGTTCCTCCCGTATAGATAAGGAGCACATTCGCATTTTTATCGATCATAGCAGCATATTTTTATGCAAATATAGCAATTTGAAAGACTACTATTGTCTTTTTGATATGTTTTTCTATTGAGAACAGCGTAAAACAGCTTATTTTTTTACTTTATCACATATTGAAACAAAAATAAATGCAGTTTGTTTTAATTGAACAACCGGATAATTAGGACAACAGTGATAATGACAACAGATCCCATCGATGGCGGCCAAACTTTTCCCTATCCATTACGGAAATTTTTCCATATTTTTTTGTAGCTTTGCAACTTCTTTGGCATTGCCAAATTTGGGTTATTCTGCAAAATATTTTTATAAAACATACTGATTATGCAAACAATGGAGACTTTTAATTTTGCCGGTAAGAAGGCATTTGTGCGCGTGGATTTCAATGTTCCTCTCGATGAGCATTTCAATATCACCGACGATACACGTATCCGCGCAGCTATCCCGACGCTGAAAAAAATCCTGAAAGATGGTGGCAGCGTCATCATAGGATCGCATTTAGGCAGACCGAAAGGAGCGACCGATAAATTTTCACTCAAACATATTCTTCCACGGGTATCGGAATTGCTGGGCGTGGATCTACAATTCGCCAATGATTGCATAGGCGAAGAGACGGAAGCCAAAGCAGCCGCACTGCGTCCGGGTGAAGCGTTGTTGCTCGAGAACCTCCGTTTTTATGCGGAAGAGGAGGGTAAACCCCGTCTGGCTGCCGATGCAACCGAAGAGGAGACCGCCAAAGCAAAGAAAGAGGTGAAAGAGTCGCAAAAAGAATTCACCAAAAAACTGGCTTCTTATGCCGATGTATATGTAAACGACGCTTTTGGAACGGCACATCGCGCACACGCTTCCACAGCGCTGATCGCCGATCACTTCGATGCTGACAATAAATTGTTCGGATACCTGTTGCAGAACGAGATCACTGCCGTTGAAAAGGTGATGAACGAAACACAGCGTCCTTTCACCGCCATCATGGGTGGCTCGAAAGTGTCTACCAAAATAGAGATTATCCAGAACTTGCTGGACAAGGTGGACAACCTGATCCTTGCCGGTGGAATGACTTATACTTTCGCCAAGGCATTCGGTGGTAAAATTGGTGACTCCATCGTGGAGAACGACAAACTGGACCTGGCAAGAGAGCTTGTTGAAATGGCAAAAGAAAAAGGTGTAAACTTAGTATTAGCGACTGATACAAAGATTGCAGACAGTTTCAGCAATGATGCCAAAACCAGTTTTGCATCGGTGAAAGAGATACCCGATGGCTGGGAAGGACTCGATATCGGCCCGGAATCGGAGAAGGCTTTCGCCGAAGTGATCAAAAACTCCAAGACTATCCTGTGGAACGGACCGGTTGGCGTGTTTGAATTCGATAACTTCGACAAGGGATCACGCGCTGTATCCGATGCGATCGTGGATGCTACCAAAAAAGGTGCTTTCTCACTCGTAGGTGGCGGCGACTCGGTAGCCTGTGTCAACAAATTCGGCCAGGCAGACGAAGTATCGTACGTTTCTACCGGTGGTGGTGCCCTGCTCGAAATGATCGAAGGTAAAGTACTCCCGGGGATCAAAGCGATCAGGGGATATTGATTTTCCCCTATGGGTAGTACACCCAAACGGCGCACTATTTAGATAAAGAATATAAGGGTGGAACTCACAGAAGTTTCCACCCCTTTATTTTTCTACAGAAACGATCTCCCGGATCCCCCTCTTCTTTTATGCGCCACGATCATCATGATCTCGGTATTTGAGAAGTCACCGCTTAAGGAATAGTAAATTGGATCATCGGGCGAAGCGGCGCTCAATTTCTC
>JAAYFR010000178.1 GCA_012728155.1 Bacteroidales bacterium
CTTATTAACCGTACCAAGTCCAGATCCACTTCATACCCACTTGATATACTCTTCATATCCTCCTCATATTTTTATGAAGTGGGAGTGGACAATGTATTGTTAATATACGGTTTTTTACATGAAAATAACAGCTAAAATACCAATTTATTTTCTAAAATTTATAACGTCCGAAACTGCTCCTGCATATAGGAGAGTGCCGGCTGAATTTCCTGAGGTAGGTCTTTCCACCTACCTTCAATAGAGACACATCCCTTATAGCCGATCTCTTTCAGCGCCCTGAAATAGGGTCTGAAGTCATCGCCTTTTGTTCCGGGAGAAGTACGTTCCTCCCTTTCTGCTATATGACAATGTCGGATATACTTTCCATATTTTACTATTTCCGAGGCAGGCTCATCTTCCCGCATCATGTGGTATATGTCGCATAGTAACTGTAAATTGGGATGACCGACGGCTTCCGTAATCCGGGCGCCTTCCTCAAGGGAATTGATCAGGTTGGTTTCCGCTCTGTTCAAAGGCTCGATAACCACTGTCACATTGTACTTTTGTGCCAATGGGGCAACCTGTTTACAAAAAGAGATAAACTGTGCAATCGCCTCCTCTCGGTCAAATCCCTCCGGGACATTGCGGGCTTTGCCGCTTCCGAAGACGATGTAAGGTATATTCACCATACCAGCCCTGCGCAGGGCAGAGTCGACCCAGACCAGTGCTTCATCATGCTTGGCTTCAGGTCCGATCAGAGGTAAACTACCCGGAATAAAACCGGTACACGATATAATTCTGGCTTCCACCTTTTTTATCTCGTCCATATGTTCCTGAAACTCAGCATCACTCTTATCCGGCATCAGGTATGCTACATTCGACTCAACATACTGATACCCTGTCGCTTTAAGCAACGGGTAATTGGCCACACTAGTACAAACGGCATACTCCGGCTCATAAGGGTCGGAGTCGGGACAGTATGCCATTCCCAGCATAAGGCATACCAGTGCTATACTGTAATATAAAATTTTCATATTTTACTCTTATTTCTTCCTTTTTAGTTTTTAATACAACTACAGTCTTTATTCTTTACTTTATTTTAATACTTAAACACTTTTCCTCCCGCCATGATCTGTTGTGTGGTTGGATCGTATACTGCCCGCATACCTGTACGGTAAGCGGCATTTGCCATGGCACAGGCGATGGCGTGGCTATGCCCTGCTTCCACCGGGCAGTTGGTGGCTACATTTTTTGCTTTCACACACTCCATCCAGTTACGCATATGCGCCGAAGTGAGGGGATCACCTCCCGTATTGGCTTCCGCTTCCACACTGACGTCCGGTAATGTGAACTTCTCAAGCCGATTGGCCTTTAATCCTATGGAAGAAGCCTCCCTTTCAGTTAATCCGCCTTCGGGTGTAATTTCGTTGGTATCCAGGTTCAGCATCCCACCGTTGGAATAGTAAAGTTCCTTTGTTCCTCCGGCCGAATTGCTGAAACGCGAAGAATAAACTACCTGAAAACCTTTATCCTGGTCATCCAGTGGTCCGTAATCGAATACCGAAGTGAGCGTATCGGCATTGGTCCGTCCGTCTTTCCACTGGTAAATTCCACCGTTGGATACTACACTGCGTGGGTAAGGAAAACCTGTAAACCAGTGCACCGTGTCGATCTGGTGGCACATCCATTGCCCCGGTATACCTGATGAATAAGGCCAGAACAGGCGGTATTCGAGGTATTTGCGCGGATCCCACGCCACCTTAGGACGGTTCATCTGATAACGGTCCCAATCCACGTCGCTTTCCCTAATGGAGGCACACAATTCAGGTCTACGCCAACGTCCCGGCTGATTCACGTTCCAGCACATCTCGGCCATCACGATATCGCCGAATTTTCCGGAAAGAATATAATTATGGGCAGCATGGTAATTGGCCCCGCTGCGGCGCTGCGATCCTATTTGAACCACGATACCGGCTTGCTTGCAGGCTTTCAACGCAGCATTGGCGTCGTCCATGGTTTCTGCAAACGGTTTCTCGCAATAGGCATCCTTACCCGCCTTTGCTGCTTCCACCAGGTGCAGGGCATGCTGGAAGTCAGCTGTGCTGATGATGACCGCATCGATGTCGTTTCGCTCATACAGTTCCTCGTTATTACGGCACAACGCCACATCCCAGCCGCTCTTTTCCTTGATATAGGCTTTCCCCTCCTCACGGCGACGATTCCAGATATCCGACAGGGCTACCAGTTCAAAATTCAACGCTTTGGCATGATTCATAAAGCTGGGCAGGAGCGAACTACGGAACCTGTCGGAAAAACCGATAACACCGACACGGATTTTATCGTTTGCGCCGGGGATATGTACATAACTCCCCGCACTCAGATTAAAACCTTTACTTCCTACGGTCATGGCGGCTACACCGACTGATACTTTTTTTATAAAATCTCTTCTATTTTCCATGATGAATATAATTAATGTTGTTAGGTATTGGGGGCTTAGTTATCTATTTCACCCATTTTGATAAGCCAGATATCACAAATCTTAGAATATTGACGCCAGTTCAGATGAGACTCCTCCGGCTCATCGAACGAAACCTCTAGCTTTCCGTCCTGAAAGAATCTTCTATCGATTAGGAACTCCTTGAATTCCTCTAGTTCCTTATTGTAAAGGGTAGGGGATATACGTTCTCCGTCCACTCTGAGCAATGCATCGCCATATCCGGCGATACGGATCAGGTAGCGTGCTTTGGGATCAAGATCCTCATACAGTAGTTGTGGGGAATTCTGGAACAGTTGAGTGGATAATCTCTTACGGCTATTTCCCTGATCCCACCAGGCAACGTCGGTAGCATCGTAGACCGTTGTCTTTACCCTCGGGCTTTGACTGATATTAGATATATTATCATAATAACTCCCCTTACCGGGATTTTCCCACTTAGCGATTACCTTTAAAGCGACCTGTTTTTCGGTTTCGGTTGCCATTTGCTCGATCTTTTCAAATTGATCGGACAGCCACCAGCGGTTGTTCAGTGGATAATCTACAAAATCAAGTAGTGCTCCACGTTCGGCTCCACTGGCCTGATATTTCTCAACGCTCGTTTGCAAACCTATAGAGTGATATAATGCCTCGCAATAATCGTCAATCTTTTTTCTCAACGAAGGAGCGATATTTACCCGATTGGCATCATTTACCTTCTCCAAAGCTAATTTCATAGCTTTTTTCGAACCTATCTCCGGAGCCTTTTCAAGCAATAGATTGGCTTCCCGTTCTAGTCCTTGTTCATAAAATTTTCTCCGTCTGGTATAAGTATCATAATAAGCACGCAGAAGGAGCATTTGCCATCGCCAATTACTTTGCAGGTTTGGATAAGATTCTTCAAGTTGCTGCCAACGCAGGAAGGTCATCTCTATTCCCCCGTTTGCCTCTATCGGCCCGTCCCAGTTACGTTCCAGTCCCAATATGGCATCTGTTACATGATCGTTGGGTTTGGAGCCAAAGAAAAACCGTACATATTGTTCTGTAATATCCGTGGCCTCTTCCCGTCGATTCCATCCTTTTCGACTCCAGATAAATTTGTTGAGGTCGTCGTGCGCCCCGTCCGAATAGGTAAGGAAACCATCGGTGAATGGAGCATACCGGTCATGCAATTCAGCGTAATAGAACGGTTGCGGATTAACGGGTTCTCGACCCAATGTAAGGGCGAACGCCTGATCCCAGCGAAGGGTAGGATAGAGGCAACGGACGGTATGGGTAATATCGGCATAATGGCGGTGCATATATTTCTGTGGCAGGCGATAGCGTGTGTCGGATAGTGGAGGGCTCCCCGGACCACTGACTACACC
>JAAYFR010000179.1 GCA_012728155.1 Bacteroidales bacterium
CGCCGCGAAATTGCCCGCCTGTCTCTACATCAGTTGGTAGCCGACGGACGTATCCACCCGGCCCGAATCGAGGAGGTGGTGTCGAAAGTGAAGAAGCAGATTGAAGATGAGATCGTCGAGACCGGTAAACGTACTGTGATTGATTTGGGAGTGCATGGTTTACACCCCGAATTGGTACGTATGGTGGGTAAGATGAAATATCGTTCTTCATACGGACAAAACCTCTTGCAGCACTCCCGTGAAGTGGCCAATCTCTGTGCTATCATGGCTTCGGAATTAGGGCTGAACCCCAAAAAGGCGAAACGTGCCGGTCTCCTTCATGATATCGGAAAGGTTCCTGACGACGAACCTGAATTGCCACACGCTGTGTTGGGGATGAAATTGGCAGAGAAATTCAAAGAAAAGCCGGATATCTGCAACGCAATTGGTGCCCACCACGATGAGGTGGAGATGTCAAGCCTGTTGGCGCCTATCGTACAGGTGTGCGACGCTATTTCGGGAGCTCGTCCGGGAGCGCGTCGTGAGATCGTAGAGGCTTATATCAAACGGTTGAACGACCTTGAGCAGTTGGCGCTCTCTTATCCGGGTGTGGTGAAAACATACGCCATACAAGCCGGTCGCGAGTTGAGGGTAATTGTCGGTGCGGACAAGATCGACGATCAGGATACCGAAAAGCTGTCATCCGAAATTGCACGCAAGATACAAACCGAAATGACCTACCCCGGTCAGGTGAAAATTACGGTGATTCGTGAAACCCGTGCAGTAAGTTACGCGAAATAATATCCGGTGTTTGATTTTTTTCAGACACTACAAATAGAAAAGGGTGGGACACATTCATATTTGTGATCCACCCTTTTTCGATCTATTGTTTTTAATGTTTAATTCTTCTCTTTTTTAACTTTTGGACTCTTTTCCACCAACATCTCTTCATTGGTTCCAATTACCCGTTTCAGCTCAGTCTGAAGGCGTTTAATCTCCATCTCTTGGTTGTGGATGGTGATCAGGAGTGCATTCAGTTCTTCGTTATCTACCGTATCGGGATATTGTGCTTCCACTCGGCCGATGAAGTCGCTCAGCACATTCATGTAGTTGTTGAAGGCGTCGTAGGGCGACATATAAGGGCTGAATTGGCTTTGTCCGCTGCCAAAATGTTTGGTAGACATATAATGGAAATGGTCGCTGGTTTGCAAGTAGAGCCAATCCTGTTTGAGACGGCGGTCGGTACATAAGCGCACTCTTTCTCCCACTTCATACAATGATTGCAGCGCACTCTTCTGGAGCTTGTTACCTACCCATGCACTCAGATCGCGCTCCTCATCCGTCCATGAGATGGTGTTGGGCACATTGATGACACCAATGGGCTTGTGATTCTCCAATGCATCTGCCGGAGTGGTAAATCCGATTCCATTTTCAAAGGCAAAACGGGGCATTGCTTTGAAGAATTCGAATATTCCGGTATACGACGGTTGAAGGTTACCCAGTGTCTCATAATTCATGAATAGATTGATTACCTCTTCCTCGGGCGGAGTAGCGTTTATCCAAGAGATGAACTTTTCGGCTGTCAATGGGTACTCATTCCAACTGTAGTTGGAGAAACGGTAGGTGATATCATCACTGAACCGGCTGTTCTTGAGCAGCAATTTGAGTTTTGGCTGTGTGGCGGCCTGATAGACATAATTAGGACTTTTCCATCCCAGGACATGCTTGGCACCTTCCGTGATCATCTTGGAGTATCCCATTTCGTATACCATTTCAGCGATCTCATCTGAGTAAATCAACTCCGTATTGCGGAAAACGGTCGGTTTCAGTCCGAAAAGCATCTCTATCCTTTCAGAATGTTGTTTTACCTGATTATGAAACTCTTCCGGATCGTAGAGGCTGGCCAATGAATGGGCATACGTCTCCGTCAGAAATTCCACGTTACCTGTTTTTGCAAGTTCGCGGAATCCATCGATCACCTCTGGCGCATACACCTCGAGCTGCTCTAAAGCCACTCCCGAAATTGAGAAGGCTACTTTGAACTTTCCCTTGTATTGATTGATCAGGTCGAGCAACATACGGTTGGCGGGGACATATGACCGGCCGGCAATCTGCTGCAATATATCTTCGTTGGCATAGTCATCGAAATAGTAATGGTCTCTGCCAATATTAAAAAAGCGGTATCGTTTTAACCGAAATGGTTGATGAACTTGGAAATAAATGCAAATTGTCTTCATATTGTTGTTGGTTTCTTGATTTTACAGGAGGCTATCGTAGATCTGACGGACTTTTAATCCGGCATCTTCCCACTTTATATTGTCTACCTCTCTCTTCCCTTCTATCTGTAGGTGTTCCGCCATTGCGGGATAGCTGCATATGGAGTAAATGGCGTCTGCCATTGCGTCCACATCCCAATAATCGGTTTTGATGACATTATCCAGGATTTCAGAACAGCCCGACTGGTAAGAGATGATGCTTGGCACGCCGCACTGCATCGCCTCGAGAGGTGATATCCCGAAAGGTTCCGATACGGAAGGCATCACATATACGTCACTCGACTTCAACATCTCATATACCTGCTTGCCGCGAAGGAAACCGGTGAAATGAAATTTATGTGCGATACCTCGGTCGGCCACCAGACGGATCATCTGATCCATCATGTCACCGCTGCCTGCCATCACAAAACGGATATGATCGGTCTTTTTAATTACTTGGGTGGCAGCATCTACAAAAAATTCGGGTCCTTTTTGCATGGTGATTCGTCCCAAGAAAGTGACCACTTTCTCCGACACTCCGGAGATACGGGAAATAGCCGCTATCTCAGGACTGAGCGGCTCCACTGCATTGTGAACGGGGGATACTTTCCAGTGAGGCTGGTGATAATTCTCAATCACCGTACGTCGTGTTAGATTACTCACGCAAATGATGTGATCACAGTTGTCCATCCCGTTTTTCTCCACCTCATACACCACCGGGTTGGGTTTTCCCCTGCTGCGGTCGAATTCGGTAGCATGCACATGAATCACCAATGGTTTACCGGTCACGGTTTTGGCATGGAGCCCTGCGGGGTAGGTGAGCCCGTCGTGCGAGTGGATGATATCATAATCATACGTACGTGCAATTACCCCTGCTACAATGGAATAGTTATTGATCTCTTCCAAGATGTTATTTGGATATTTTCCTGAGAATTCTATACATCCGAGCTCGTTTGTGCGCATGTAAGTGAAATCGGCATAGATATTATCGCGTAACCGGTAGTATTCTTGAGGATCCATAAATTTCTCCACCCTCGGCTTTACTGTCTCCCATGGTAAGTCCCGCCAAACAATAGGGGTGTTGTTGGCTCCTATAATTTTCATGAAACTCTGGTCTTCGTCGCCCCAAGGTTTGGGAATCACAAAAATGGTCTCCAAATCCTCCTGTTTTGCCATTCCTCTTGTCAACCCATAACTTGCTGTACCAAGCCCTCCAAGGATATGTGGCGGAAATTCCCAGCCAAACATTAATGCTTTCATATGATTAAAACTATTATTTTCAATTTCATTAGATTTTTTCTTCGCTCAACATAGTTAAAACAAGTTTTATCTCTGTATTCACTTTTCGAAAAAATTCAAATGTATCATATGGAACTCGCTTTTAATCATCTTCTTGGCTGTAATGATTTAGATGCTCGTTTCATATATTTATTTTAGATCCAAGATCCAAGAACCAAGATTCAAGACAATTGGATGAATTACTCCATTATTCTCATTTTCCATTTTCCATTTCGTTTTTGTATCTTTTTATGATCCGCTTGGCTCTCAGCAACTCTCCTACACTCATGGCAAATGAGTATCCTCCATGGGCGATAAATGGCGGATGTGAGTCGTAAAACTCCGATATGCTCCCAATGCAGTCGTTTTGCATCTGCCCTTCCATTTCTACCATAATCCTGTCTGCCAGCGACAGTCCGCTAAAATTAAAGAGGCATAGGTAGGCTTCTATATAATGTCCAAACAACCAGGGGAAAGACATTCCATTGAAATAGGCGAATTTTTTTTCATTCTCCGTGCCTGTGTAATGGGGACGGAACTTGTCGCTCTTAGGTGTCAATGAACGGATGCCACAAGAGGCGAACAGCTCTTTGGTAATAAAATCGATGACCGACTTTTTTTGGCACCTCTCTAACGGAGAGTAGGGGAGTGATATGGCAAAGAGCATGTTGGGACGCACATCCGGATCCTTGTAATTGCCGTCGACATAATCATAAAGATATCCGGCAGGATTGAGAAAGATCTCTTTAAAAGAGTTCCCTGTTGTACGGGCAAGCTCTTCAAAATCGGACGCCACTTTATCGTTGCCGATTGTCCGAGATATTTCTTCTGCGAACTTCAGGGAGTTGTACCACAGAGCGTTAAATTCGACCAGAAATCCTGATCTTGGAACAACCGGTTTGCCGTTGATGGAGGCATTCATCCAGCTCACTGCTACATCGCGACCATAGGTAGAAAGCAGTTTAGTCTCTTTATCCAATATCAGATTCGGATGTTTTCCGGCAGCAATGTAGTCGATGATCTCATAGAGAAAATCGCTGTATTTCTCAATGAAAATCACTTTTTTCTCTTTCCAAAA
>JAAYFR010000180.1 GCA_012728155.1 Bacteroidales bacterium
ATCATTTCATAATGAAGAAAATTTTTATATCTATGTGTATTGCAGCGACTTTGGCTTCATGCAATCAAGAGAACAGGCAAGAATCAATCACTTATCCCGAGACCAGGAAAGTGGATGTGGTAGACAGTTATTTCGGTACTGAGGTGACGGATCCCTATCGTTGGTTGGAAGATGACCGATCGGATGAAACGGCGGCCTGGGTAAAAGCACAGAACGAAGTAACTTTCGGCTATTTAGAGAAGATCCCTTTCCGGGAGCAGATCAAAAACAGACTGGAAGAGTTGTGGAACTACGAAAAGATTGGTGCCCCTTTCACCGAAGGGGATTACACTTTTTATATGAAGAACGACGGATTGCAAAATCAGTATGTGGTTTATAGAAAAGGGAAGGATGGAAATGAAGAGCTCTTTCTCGATCCCAACAAATTCTCGGAAGATGGTACCACCTCATTGGCCGACCTGAGTTTTTCCAGAGATGGCAAGACGGTGGCTTATGCCATTTCCGAAGGGGGAAGCGACTGGAGAAAGTTTATCGTCATGGATGTGGCCTCCAAATCAATTATAGGAGATACGCTGATTGACATCAAGTTCAGCGGTATTTCGTGGAAAGGCAACGAAGGGTTTTTCTATTCGAGTTACGACAAACCGATCGGCAGCGAGCTCTCTGCCATGACCAACCAGCATAAGTTGTATTGGCACAAGCTGGGGACTCCCCAATCGGAAGACAAGGTGGTTTTCGGACTCGACAAGAAAAGGCGCTATATCGGTGGTTCGGTAACGGAGGATGATCACTATCTCATTATTACTGCTGCCAATTCCACCTATGGGAATGAATTGTATATCAAAGACCTCACCAATCCCGATAGTCGGATTGTCACTCTTGTGGATAATTTCGACAATGATTGTTATGTGATTGATAATGAAGGAGACAAACTGTTTATCGTGACCGATAAGGATGCTCCCAACAGCAAGATCGTAACGGCGGATGCGAAGGATCCTTCCGCCCCATGGATCGATTTTATCGCTGAAACAGAAAACGTGCTCTCCCCCACTACCGGCTCGGGATATTTCTTTGCCCACTATATGAAGGATGCCATCTCGCAGGTGAAACAATATGATTACCAGGGGAATTTAGTGCGTGAAGTGGCACTGCCGGGTATCGGCACTGCCGGTGGATTTGGAGGGAAGCGAAAAGATACGACGCTCTATTATAGTTTTACCAATTATATCACACCGGGAACGATCTATGCCTACGAACCGAAAGAGGGAAAAACAGAGGTGTATGAAAAATCGAAAGCAAAATTCAATTCAGATGATTTTGAGTCGGAGCAGCTGTTCTACACTTCCAAAGATGGCACAAAAGTACCGATAATTATCTCCTATAAAAAAGGAACCAAACGCGACGGAAAGAATCCGACCATTCTGTACGGTTACGGTGGATTCAACGCAAGCATGACACCGGGATTCTCGATTGCCAACGCAGTCTGGATGCTACACGGCGGGGTGTATGCGGTAGCCAATATACGTGGTGGCGGTGAATATGGTAAAGAGTGGCACGTGGCGGGCACACAGCTGCAAAAGCAGAATGTGTTTGATGATTTTATTGCCGCCGGCGAGTTCCTGATTGAAGAGGGATATACGTCTCCCGATTATCTGGCCATCAGGGGAGGATCTAACGGTGGTCTTCTGGTAGGTGCCTGCATGACACAACGCCCCGATCTGTTCAGAGTGGCACTTCCTGCCGTGGGTGTGTTGGACATGTTGCGTTACCACACCTTTACTGCCGGTGCCGGCTGGGGTTATGACTACGGAACCGCCGAGCAAAGCGAAGAGATGTTCAACTACCTGTGGGGATACTCGCCCGTGCATAACGTGAAAGAGGGGGTGGAATATCCTGCCACACTGATCACCACGGCCGATCACGACGACCGGGTAGTACCGGCGCACAGTTTTAAGTTTGCTTCCGAGCTGCAGGAAAAACAGGCAGGCAGAAATCCTGTCCTTATCCGAATTGAGGTGAATGCAGGACATGGAGCCGGAAAGCCACTCTCCAAGACCATTGAGGAGAATGCCGACATGCAAGCATTCACCTTGTATAATATGGATGTGCGAAAAATTAGAGAGTGATTTTCCGAATCAAATATATAGATATAATCAATGTACAATAAGTTTGAATAAATAAAATCTTTTTCTTACCTTTGTACTGAGGATAAGGAAAAAGAGAATTCAACATGCTACAATCCTATCCTGGAATTTGGCGAATAAGTGACTATTTTGTAAATTTGTAACAGTATTACAGACTGCATAATTAAAATAAAAATAAATATGAAAACAGTAGATTATTTAGGATTGGATCCTAAAAGTACAGAAAAGCCAGTAGATGGCTTGCAGAAATTATTGGCCAGCCTACAAGTTTACTACACC
>JAAYFR010000181.1 GCA_012728155.1 Bacteroidales bacterium
ACTTTTCGGAGTGGACTCATCTATTTTTATTTTTGAATCCAATAATTCAGCGTATTATTCGGGGTTTTCAGGACAACCTTCAGAAAACCGAGATTCTTAGGGAGTTTAACAGGGATAGACGCTTTACCCTCTTTCACATTCACGTCGGCTATCTTCTGGTAAGGGTCTTTTCCTCCTTCCTTGATATTGTTGGTGAAGCTCTCGAGTACTTCAGCCTGTATGTCTTTCTCCTTATCGATCACATCCCAGCTCAATTCCAGGAATTTACCCCCGTTCAAAGAAGCTTTCAGTCCAAAAGCATCCACCTCTTTCAGTACGGAAATACCGTCCAGCTCGTATTGTGTTTCGGCCGGTATGTCCACATCCAGAAAACCGCAAATGGTGGGCAGGAGGTCAACCCCCGCCGTACGGTAATTTAGGGCGTATTGGTTTATATCCTTTTTATTCATCACCATCCATGTATTCCGTTCATTGTCGCTTTGGCCGCCATGATGCCTGGCTGTGATGGGAGTCCTGCCGTGATCGGTTACCGCCACGATGAGCCACTCCTCACCAAACTCTTCCTCCCGTTGTTTTACCGAATCGTAGATCAACCCTACCAACGCATCCTGGAAGGTGATGGAATTGAATAACTCGGGGCTGTCACCATGGTGATGACCCACATCATCGGTGTACTGCAGGTAGCCCCACGACAGGTCCGGTCCATCTTTATAGACGCATTTGGCGGCAGCCATGGCTACCTCTGCGTCAATCCGTTTGATATAGTTACTCTTGCTGTCATGGGGATAGTTCTTGGTATCTACTTCGAGTCCATCGAAATGATAGTCGAACTTGATTCCTCCGGTCTGCGGCAACCCTTCACCGAGAAGTTTGGTGCGGTTGTCGAGCCAGGTGGAGAAGATCCCTATCTTGCCATCCGGATAAGCATCCTTGTAGAGTTTAAACATGGAAGGGTAGTTGTAATTCGGGGCAGTAAGGCTATTGTCCCATACATTGTTCTTGTTGGCCCATGTGCCGGTGACTAAGATGGCATATCCGTTGGCGGAAATTGTGGGTGTTTCACGATAATCGCCTCTTATCCCTCCCACATGGGAGTTCAGAAACACACCGCCATCCCTTATGATCCTGTCGAGGTTGGGAGTGCTTGCCCTATGGATGATATCGGTGGGGATACCATCCATAATGATATAAATCGCCTTTTTTGCCGGTGCCTGGGCGAAGGAAATTAATACTATCGCCCATAGCAGGCATACAAATCCTAATTTCTTGTTCATTTTGTTGTTTTGTTATTGAATCTACAGTCTGTCTCTCAGCCTGCAAATATAGTATTTTTACATCGATGTGGAGACCCGTCTTATTTTTTTAAAGACCTGTTGTACATTCTTTCGTGGTTCCACCAGCCTGCCCAGTCGCGATACAAATATTCAATATGCAACTCGTTGGTGGCGATATTGAATGTGGAGTTATTCGTGCTAATCGGTAAAGAACCTTGCATGATGGTTAGCACCTTTGTGACAGGATCCAACGTGATATTCTGCTGGTGGTTAGGATCTGTCGTCACGTGGGTTTCACTCGTGGCATAACTCCTGAACAGATAACCGGTCTGCCAGGTATAGTCACCGGTCCGTTTGATATATCTGCGCCTGTCTGCGGGATTTGTCGGATAATTGCCGGCACCTTCGCCGTTCTTCGACAAGCGGTCGACAGTATACCATCCTTCCAGGTCGTCCACATAGAAAGTGACTACGGTGTAAGACATGACCTCGCTGATTTGAGAGTCTGACACGGAGGAAATCTTCAACGGCAACGCATACTTCTTCCGGTCGCCCACTGCCGGTACATCCAGTTGGATATTGAAATCCTGGTAGGTGGGGGGGCTGGTATAGGCCACGCTGGTTGGCATGGTGTAGGTCCCGGTGGGTAGCCACGCGAAGTTGGTGGCGTTCTGTTGGTTGTAGGTCGTCAA
>JAAYFR010000182.1 GCA_012728155.1 Bacteroidales bacterium
ATGGGGTGACAAAGGCGATGTTTACTATCTTCAATTGATCGATAACGTAAGGAAATTCAAAGGGATGAACCCGCCGGAGAAGGTCTCAGCCCCTAAAACCATCAAGTTGGGAAAACCGGGCGAATGGGACAATGTGGCACCCGCTTACAATCACTATAAGGGCAACACCTCCCATCGTGACCATGTAGGGAGGAACAACACCTATTATACCAACAACACCGGACGGAACGATATTGTCAAGGCAAAAGTGGCCAGGGATAATCAATTTCTCTATTTTTACGTGGAGACGGCCGAAAAGCTCTCTTCGCACAAAGAATCGAACTGGATGCTTCTCTTTATCGATATCGACAGGGATAAGTCAACCGGCTGGAATGGATATGACTATATCGTCAACCGCAAGAGTCCCACAGGAAAAACAGTGGTTATCGAAAAAAATATCGGAAACCGGTGGGAATGGGAAGAGGTGGAACGATCATCCTATGTGGTGAAAGACAACAGACTGGAGATAAAGATCGACAGGAAAACGGTCAGACAGGATGGCAAACCGCTCAACTTCGAATTCAAATGGAATGACAACATGCAGGAGAACGGCAACATCATGGATTTTTATGTCAACGGCGACACGGCACCGGGGGGTAGGTTCAACTTCGTCTATTGCGAGTAAGGAGTAATTAATGCATACGATTCAGTAAAAAAATGAGACAGAAAAAAAAGATTCCGACCAACTACCTGCTTTTCTCTATTTTCAATATCCTATTACTATTCAATGCGTGTAATACAGGCAACCGGGCTGTAACATCTGTCGAGGATTTACAATGTTGCAACCTGACCAATCCGGAAGGAATTGACCATCCTCTATTAAGTTGGAAGATCAGATCTTCCCGGCAGGGTGTGGCACAAGCAGCCTGGGAAATAGAGATCGCCTCGCGGCAAGAGCTGCTCGAAAAAGGAGAGGCCGATATCTGGAAATCGGGGAAACAACCGTCTGATCAGCAGTTCGGCATACAACCAACAGCTGAATTCAAGGAAGGGAAATCCTATTGTTGGCGAGTCAGGATTTGGGAAAACAATGATGAAGCAACCCCATGGAGCAAACCGGCCGGTTTTTCTATCGGCTTGCTAAATGAAAGCGCATGGAAAGCGAAATGGATCACCTATGCCGATCCCGACCAACATGCGCTCCCCTATTTTAGAAAGTCTTTTTCTACAGAGAAGGGAAAGAAGATCTCCAAAGCGCTTGCTTACTTCTGCGGATTGGGTGCGGGAGAGCTCTACCTGAACGGCAATATCGTTGATCCTACGCGCTTCCTTGATCCGGCACAAACCGATTATGATCACTACGCGCTCTATAGCACTTTCGACCTAACCGATCTTTTGAAAAAAGGAGAGAATCTCATCGGCGTGATGCTGGGTGGCGGTTGGTTCGCCCAAAAAGAGGCATGGGGGGGCGCCAATTTCTCCTATGGAGCACCCATGTTGCGGTTACAGCTGGTGATCTCCTACCAAGATGGTTCGCAGACGATTGTGGGAAGCGACGAGAGCTGGGAATGGAGTGAGGGAGCGGTACAAAAAAGCAATATCTACTTGGGGGAGAGCTACGACGCCAACCAAGAAATTGAAGGATGGAACAAGATCGGCCATTCATCCGAAGGGTGGCAGAAAGCGTTGATAGCCACAAAGAATCTCCCACCCCGGTTAGTACCGCAACTGATCCCCCCTATCCGGAAAAAAGAGTTTCTATCGGCTCAATCTATATGGCAGGACTCACTGGGCAACTGGATTTACGATTTTGGCGTGAATGTGGCCGCTATTCCCCTGCTGAAAGTGAGTGAACCGAACGGTACGGGAATCACCCTCCGTTTTGCGGAGGGAATTGACCAAAATAGGGGGTTAGACTTCAGATCGACCGGATGGATCCACCATGGGGAGATCTTCAAAGACCACTATATCTGTAAAGGAAAAGGAGTGGAAGAGTGGTCCCCCCGGTTCACCTACCACGGATACCGCTATGCGGAACTGTCGGGCGTCACCAAGAAACCGGACAAGGAGACACTTAAGCTGATTGTGGTACATTCCGATATCCACCAAAGCGGCACCTTCGAATGTGCCGACGGACAGATCAACAAGTTACATGAACTGGCATTGAGAACTGTGAAGAGCAATCTACACGGTATTCCCACCGACTGCCCGATCAGGGAGAAATGTGGCTGGCTGGGAGATGTGCATGCTTACGTGAAAATGGCCAATATGAATTTCCAGATGGAAAATTTCTGGCACAAATACCTGGGAGATATCCGTTCCGGTGCTTCCAGAGAAGAGAAGAATACCCTCTTTCATGAAAGATACAACAACACCTTCTACTTTACCGACAAAGCAGCCGGCATACCCTATATGATCGCACCTGGCAAGAGGCTTTGCGGCGTGGCATCACCCGACTGGGGAACCGCACTGGTACAGTTGCCATGGTGGATCTATGTCTATTACGGCAACCAGCTCATCCTTGAAGAGTTCTATCCGCAGATGAAGCAATGGACACTCTATGTACACTCGCTGGCTAAGAGTGAAGAGAGGAAAAAACTTTACAATAGGGAGACCTCATCCATAGTCTATCAAGGACTGGGCGACTGGTGCGCGCCACGGTACGAGTCGGCTGATCCCACACCGGTTGAATTTACTTCCACCGCTTTCCACTACCTCGATGCGAAGATCATGGAGAAGACGGCACGACTCCTTGGAAAAAAGGAGGATATGGCACTTTTCTCGCTTCTGCAGGAAGAGATCGCCAACGAGATGATTGCCCTCATGTATGATCCGGTCAACAAAACCTTCGGCACACAAACAGCCGATGCCATGGCATTAGACCTGGGGATTGTACCGGAAGGTGACGAAAAAGCGGTTAGTGCATCCATCGTGAAAAATATGAGAGAGAAGAGTGAGGGATTCATGCAGTGTGGCATATTCGGATTGTGCAGGATAGGCAGCATGCTGGCACGCCATGGCAATGCTGAAGCAGCATGGGATATGTTCACCAAAAAAGGGGAGCATAGTTTCGAATGGATGTGGAAATCGACAGATGCCACCACCCTTTGGGAGACATTACCGATCAACGAAAGAACCAGGAAAGCAGTGATAAGCTCCTCCTACAACCATCCCATGCAGGCCGGTTTCGACATCTCATTTTTTGAAGATATTGCGGGGATCTCTCCCGACCGTTCCGGGTATGGCTTTAAAGTGATCCGTTTCCAGCCACTCTTCTGCGACTATCTACCTTGGGCAAGAGCGACTATCGAAACAGCTTATGGCAACGTTTCCAGCAGTTGGGTGAAAAAGGAGCACGGGCTGGAATGGGAGATCACTATCCCCGCGAATTCCTCCGGGTTAGTCGCTCCTCCTTATGCACAGGAGTTCACAGTGAACGGTGAAAAAATGGAGAATTGTCAATTCCTGAAAAAAGAGACTCAAGATGGGCAGGAGTTGTATCGGTTCCCTTCCGGAAATTACAAAATTGTTTTTTAGAATGGAGCGGTCGATTGCTAAAAATGAAACATTCCTTTGCTTTTCGTCGCCAAATATCATTATTTTTCACTTTAAAAAGAAAAATTGTCGGCTCAAGCAGAAAAATTTGCTATATTTATAAACTCTTTTCAAACAGAACTGATTGGCTAAAAACAAATTAAATACAAACAGCATAAAACAAACAATTATGAAACTTAAAATGAAGATGGTGCTAATGATCATTCTCGGATTTCATCTGACCGCATGCCTCCAAAATGCCGAGAAGGGTCTGACACAACGATCACAGGAGTTGGAGAATAATTTTGTGAGTCCACCTGAGTCCATACAAACAAGCGTCTATTGGTATTGGATCTCCGACAACATTTCAAAAGAGGGCGCTGTAAAAGACCTCCATGCAATGAAGGAAGCGGGTATTAACCGTGCATTTATCGGCAATATCGGCATTGATAATCTCCCCTTTGGAAAGATCAAAGTGTTGAGTGACGAGTGGTGGGAAATATTGCATCTTGCGCTGAAAACCGCTACCGAGCTCGATATAGAGATCGGCATTTTCAACTCTCCCGGCTGGAGCCAATCGGGTGGTCCCTGGGTTCAACCCGAACAGGCGATGCGCTATCTCGCCTCATCGGAAGTGGTGGTGAAAGGACCCCAAAAGATCACCCGGAAGTTAGAGCAGCCACACGAGATGTTCCAGGATGTGAAAGTAATCGCTATCCCCTCCATAGACAGCGAAGGGATGGTATTGAACAGCCACAACTCTACCGTTACAGCATCTCCTGCTATTCCTAATCTATCTGCATTGACAGACAACAACCTGCAGACAGGAATAAGTTTACCCGGTAACAATGTAGCAATCAGCTTTACTCCGGAAAAACCGTTTACTGCCAGGAGCCTGACTATCCGGACAACCCCTTCCCCCTTCAGGGCAGATGCCGAACTACAGGCAAAAGGAGAGAATAACGAGTTTCATACGATCTCCCAATTCGTAATCAACCGATCAACCCCTGCACTCAACGTAGGATTCGACCGCTATGCGCCGGTCACCATCTCCTTACCGGCTACCACCGCTTCGGAGTTCAAGTTGATACTGAATTATCACCCCCAAAATGCGGGACTGGCCGAAGTTACCCTGAGTGCCATCCCCCGAGTGGAACGCTATAGCGAGAAAATATTGGCCAAAATGCACCCCACCCCACTACCCTACTGGAAAGATTATATGTGGGCGGATCAACCGGAAGTGGATGACCCGTCGCTCCTAATCATGGCCGACCAAGTGCTCGACATCTCCGACAGGATCTCCCCTGACGGGACATTGAATTGGGAGGTGCCGGACGGAGAATGGAAGATACTACGTATGGGGATGACTCCCACACAGGTGACCAATAGTCCCGCCTCACCGGAGGCGACCGGTCTCGAGATAGATAAGATGAGCAAAGAGTGGGTTGCCAGCCATTTCGATGCCTTTATCGGCGAAATACTCCGAAAAATTCCGGAAGGCGACCGGAAAACATTCAAGGTGGTGGTGCAGGACAGCTACGAAACCGGAGGGCAAAATTTCACCGACAACATGCTGGAGGAATTCAAGGCGAGATATGGCTATGACCCGCTTCCTTACTTGCCGGTATACAGGGGATATGTGGTGAACAGCCCTCAGGAGTCAGACCGTTTCTTGTGGGATTTAAGGAGAATGATAGCCGACAAAGTGGCGTATGACTATGTAGGGGGACTGAGAGATGTAAGCCATCAACATGGATTGACCACCTGGCTGGAGAATTACGGCCATTGGGGATTCCCCGGGGAGTTCCTGATGTACGGCGGGCAGTCCGACGAGATCGGTGGTGAGTTCTGGAGCCAAGGTGAACTGGGTGATATTGAGAACCGGGCAGCTACCTCTGCCGGACATATCTACGGAAAGAGCAAGATCTCCGCCGAATCCAACACATCGGGCGGTCCGGCTTACTCACGTTATCCGGCGATGATGAAACAGCGGACCGACCGTTTCTTTGCCGAAGGGATCAACAACACACTGCTGCATGTCTACATCATGCAACCTTATGAGGATAAGAATCCGGGGGTAAACGCCTGGTTTGGGAACGAGTTTGACAGAAAAAACAGCTGGTTCTCCCAAATGGATCTATTCACGCAATACCTCAAAAGAGTCAATTTCATGTTACAACAGGGGCTCAATGTAGCCGATGTGGCCTATTTTATCGGCGAAGACGCGCCTAAAATGACCGGCGTGGTTGATCCTCCCCTACCGATAGGCTATCAGTTCGACTATATGAATGCCGAAGTGATCATCAGGGATATGACGGTGAAGAATGGATTGATCACCCTTCCTCACGGGACACAGTATAGGGTGTTGGTTCTCCCCAAGCAAGAGACGATGCGTCCGGAGCTATTGGCAAAAATCAAAGAATTGGTTTACCAAGGAGCCTGTGTGCTCGGACCGGCACCCGAGCGTTCTCCCAGCCTGCAGAACCAACCGGAGGCCGACCAGCAGGTGGCTGAGATGGCTGCTGAACTCTGGGGTGAGGTAGATGGCATAAATGTGACACACAGAAAATATGGAAAAGGAGAGATCATGAACGGAGTTACCATGGAGGAGCTGTTTGCACTGATCCAGCTCCCACCCGATTGCCAGCTGCCCGAAGAGAACTTTATTCATTACGGCCACAGGTCGATGGATGGCATCGAGATCTACTTTATCTCCAACCAGGCAGGTGAAGAGAAAACGATTCATCCGGAATACAGGGTGACCGGGAAACAGCCTGAATTATGGGAGGCGACCTCCGGATCGATCCGCCCCCTTCCTGCTTTTGAAATGAAGGCACAAACAACTTCCGTCCCTATCAAACTGGCTCCTTATGAAAGTATTTTCGTGGTGTTCAGGGAAAAAGCGACAAAGAGCAAAGTGAAGGATATTCAGGATAATTACCCCGCTCCCCAACTCATCGAAGATTTGAAAGGCCCCTGGAGCGTCAGCTTTGATCCCGCCTTCAGAGGTCCTGCCGAACCGGTCATCTTTGAAACACTTCATGACTGGAGCACCTCATCGGATGAGTCCATCAAATATTACTCGGGTACAGCTCATTACAAGATCCTTTTCACTATGTCCGAAGCAAGCGAGGATGAAACTATTGAGATCGACCTGGGCAACCTGACCGCCATGGCAAAAGTGAAGGTGAATGGCAATTATGCGGGTGGCGTATGGACCTATCCCTACAAACTCGATATCTCCGGTTTTGTAAAACCGGGAGAGAATGAGCTGGAAATCGAGCTGGTCAATAACTGGATGAATCGCCTGATCGGCGATCAGCAGCTTCCTGAAGCACAAAGGGGAACATGGTGTTTTGTGAATCCTTATAATGCACAGAGCCCGCTACAACCCTCCGGCCTTTTTGGACCCGTAACCGTTCAGTCGGTAAAATATTGATCCTAATCTTTTAATCATATGCAACGAATCAAATATATCACCCTGATCCTCTCGCTTCCGGCGATCCTTTTATCGTGTGGCGCTCCACAAGAGAGTAGCAATATCCCTGCGGAAGAGGGGTATTACAGAGACCTCTTTTCCGACACATGGGTAGCCACCGATGGGGTCGGCCGTGAAATGCCAAACTATCAGGAGGTAGGTGACGTCAAAAAAGATCAACGAAGGGTAGTGGGGATCTTCTATATCACATGGCATACGCAGGGGCTCGCCAAACTGGGACAGCCCTATAATGCGGATGTGACCAAAATACTGGAGAAAGACCCCTCTGCCCGACTCAAAGCAGACCACCCGCTATGGTACACCAACTCCTATCACTGGGGAGAACCGGAGATGGGATATTTCCTGAGTCAGGACGACTATGTGATCCGCAAGGATATGTCGATGCTCGTCGACGCCGGAGTGGACGTACTTATCATGGATGTGACCAATGCCGTCAGATATTGGGATGAATGGGATGTCACTTTCCGCATCATGCAGGAGATGAAGAAAGAGGGCAACAAAGTGCCAAAATTCGCATTTTGGTCTTTTAACGGTCCCTCTATCACAGTTGTACAAGATCTCTATGACAGGATTTACAAAGAGGGCAAGTACAGTGACCTCTGGTTTTACTGGGATGAGAAGCCTTTGCTGCTCTACAATGCGACACCGTCGTTCGATGCCAACAGGGGAGGGATTCAACATCCCAATCCTCATTATGAACCGGCGGCAGCCACCGACCCGGACCATCCTCATTACCGGGACCCCGATTATGCGGAGGAGTTTTATCAGGACTACACCAAAGAGGTGAGGGAATTCTTTACCCTGCGCACCATGTGGTGGGGATACTATGAATGGGGCGGAAAACGGTTTGTCGGCACTGAAGACAACTGGAGTTTCGGTTACAGCATGGCGGATTCCCGTGTGAAGAACCTTCCTCCCGAAGAACTCCTCTCACTACATAACGGCAAACGGGAGCAGGCGGCGGTCACCACAGCACAACATCCTGTCACCATGACCAATGAGAATATGGGAGTAGGAAAATCATGGTCCAGGGAATTCGGACAACCCGAGCTCAATGAATATGACATGCCCAAATCGGCTTATGTGCCATGGCTGGGCAAAGAGGTGGATAACCCGACAGATTATGGCATCTATTTTCAGGAAAGATGGGATGAAGCGCTCGAAGCCAATCCCGAATTCCTTTATGTCAACGACTGGAATGAGTGGACCGCAGGGAAGTATCAACCCGACGGGGGTGGAACCACTCCCTGGCTGGGCAGGGATAATCCTTTCTTTTTTGTAGACCAGTACAATGCCGAATTCAACCGGGGCATTCATCCCATGAAAGGGGGTTATACCGATAACTACTATATGCAGATGGCACAAAACATCAGGCGGTATAAGGGCGTTCGTCCGATTCCTGAACAAAAGGGGTTTGACAAGATTACAATTGACGGGAAATTCAGTGACTGGAAGAAAATCAAGAATGAGTTCAGAGATACCCGGGGAGATACCCACCACAGGGACGCGATTGGCTATGCCGGAGTGAGATATGTCAACAACTCAGGCAGAAATGATATCATCACCGGCAAAGCCGCAGTGGGAAAAGAACATATCTATTTCTACGTGGAAACGGCGGAGCCCCTTACACCACACACCGATCACAACTGGATGCTTTTGTTGATAGATGCCGACAACAACTCCGAGACAGGATGGTATGGCTATGATTATCTGGTCAACCGGAATGTGAAGAGTGAAAACCAGACAACCCTGATGAAATATGACGGCCAACAGTGGATTGAAGCCGGTGACCTGGCTTACCACTATGCGGATAACGAAATGGAAATCGAGATTCCCCGTAGCCTGATGAATATCAGCAAGGAACAACTGGTGATCGACTTTAAGTGGAGTGATAACCC
>JAAYFR010000183.1 GCA_012728155.1 Bacteroidales bacterium
GCTGCTGATGTCGCTGATCACAGTGCCACAGATGACTGCCAACCTCTTCACCGTCAGTTATTCAAAAATAATTTCCCTCTCAATCCTGTTCAGCTTTGTAGGTTGTGTGACAGGACTATTGCTCTCCTATTATTTGAATGTTCCTTCCGGCGCATTTATCATTTTCGTACTTATCATCATGTTCTTTATTGCGAAAGCAATAAAATCCTTTTTCCTGCGTTAAATAACTGGTCGGAAAAAGAAGTAACTGTGTCATTAAAAACTATAAGGAAAAAGAAGAGAGCCTATCTCCTTTGGGGATTGATCTATATTGCCTTTTTCTCGGCCTGTTCCACCCGAAGAAACACAACTGCCACACGGGGATATCATGAACTTACCACCCGTTACAATATCTATTTCAATGCGGAAGAGAGATACCGCGAGATCCTAAGACAAAGAGGGGAGAGCTTCCAGGAGAACTACGATGAACTACTCCCTTTCTATCCTTCACACCCTTATGGTGAGAGATCATCTTCGGGAGGGCCATTCGACCCGGTGATCGAGAAGACCGAAAAGGCCATCCGTGAACACTCCATCACCGCAAAACCACGGCGCGACCCTGCCAAAGCCCAATCCAATGAATACCGCCAATGGCTTCGGCAGGAAGAGTTCAATCCTTTCCTCAAAAATGTGTGGCTGTTGAGGGGAAAATCTCTTTTGCAAAACGGTGATTATGAAGAGGCACTCGCCGTTTTCTCGGGGATATTGCGCCAATTCAATCACGACCCCGATCTTATCGATGAAGCAGAGATTTGGATGTTACGTACATACACTGAAATGGGGAGGAGATATGAGGCGGAACAGACAATCTATCTATTGGAAAGTAAAAAATTCCCCCCTCAACTGGAGAAACTCTTTACTGAACACTATACCTACTACCTGATACAAAAAAAGGAGTTTTTGGAAGCACTCCCCCAATTAGAAAAAGTCATTGCCTTGGAGTCTGATTATCTCCGGAAAAAAAGAATGCAATTCCTGCTTGGACAAATCTATCTGATCAACGGCGATAAAAACAGAGCTTATCACGCCTTCGAAGAGGTGAAAGGGCTTCGTACCCCCTCCGAACTTGCGTTACATGCTACCCGTTGGCAATCGGCCATCACCAATGACTCACTACCACAGTTTTTCCGCCTTTCCGGACCGGATAATGGGTTCGCACAAGAGACGACGACTACGGTTATCGATGCCGCCAATTCAATAACCGGAAATATCCATCAAGCATCAAATAGCCGGAGCCGGTTGGCAGAAGGCAGGAGTTTGGCAGAAAATGCCTCTTTGCATAGACAATGGCGATCACAAAACGGATTGTGGCAATCCTCACTCCCAACCGGGGAAGATGAAATGGTGAAAATTGAAGAAAAGAGGGAATTAAAATCAGAAAAGGTTGTATCTTTGGAGAAATCCGCCGATCCCTCCCCGGCAGAGGAAGAGAGCCCCTCACCACTGCCGGCCTATCCGCCTGAACAAATGGCGGTGGAAGAGAAGACTATTCGGCCGGAATCATCTCCCCGGTCTGGAAAGGTAACGGCAAATGAAAACCTATCGACTTTCCCCAATCAGATTGCACGGGAAACGACGGAAGAGGTGAAACGACGGTTAGAGGAAAATGCTGCCAAAGCGTTGCAACAAGAACGCGAAACAGCGCCACAACAAAGCAGGGAGCAATTGCTGAAAGAGCGCAAAAAACAACGCGAGGTCAGAATCCGGGAAAGGGAACAAGCATTAAAAGAGAGGCAACGTGCACGCGAAGCAGCACTGAAAGAACGTGAAAAGGAAAGAGCCCGGAAAATAAGGAAGGAAAAATGAAAAAAATTGTTTTTGCCACCAACAACCTACATAAACTCGACGAAATAGGTAAAATTGGAAAAGGCCGCTTGCACATCCTCAGCCTGGTCGATATCGATTGCCACGAGGAGATCGAGGAGACAGGCACAACCCTCGAGGAAAATGCGCTGATCAAGACGAAGTTCGTCAAAACGAAATATGGGTACGACTGCTTTGCCGACGATACAGGGTTGGAAGTGGAGGCATTGAAAGGCGCACCCGGCGTCTATTCGGCGCGGTATGCAGGTGAAGGTTGCAGCTTCGCGGATAATATGGATAAATTGCTCGCTGCATTACAGGGAATTGAAAACCGCACAGCTCAATTTCGAACCGTAATCGCACTGGTTCTTAACGGTAAAGAATATCTTTTCGACGGCGTAATCAAAGGAAAGATCATCGAAGAGAAACGAGGCAGCACCGGTTTCGGATACGATCCTATCTTCATGCCCGAGGGGTATGACAAGACCTTTGCCGAATTGGGCAACGAAATCAAGAACAGTATCAGCCACCGGGCAGTGGCGATGGAAAAGCTGGTCGATTTTCTGCTAAAAGGCTAAAAAACAATCTACAAATCATCAAATTATCAAACCAGCAAATCATAAAAATTATGTCAACCAACATTCGCACAGGCATTATCGGTTACGGACTCTCCGGCCGGGTATTTCATGCTCCTTTTATCGATGTGGTGGAAGGATTCGAACTTACAAAGATCAGCACATCCGATCCTGAGAAAAAAGCACTTATTGAGGAGCGGTATCCGATCACTGCTGTCGTTCCCGACGGAAAAGGGATTATCGACGACCCGGAAATTGATCTCGTTATTGTCACTTCGCCCAATACCGACCATTTCCGTTGGGCACGGGAAGCTCTGTTGGCAGGCAAACATGTAGTAGTGGAAAAACCCTTCACTGTAGATGTAAAAGAGGCTGCCGAACTGATAGAGATCTCCAAGCGACAGCAAAAAATCCTCACCGTCTACCACAACCGCCGTTTCACAAGCGATACCAGAACAGTGAAAAAACTGCTCGAAAGCGGCCTCCTCGGTGAAATTATGGATTACGAGACACACTTCGACCGCTACCGTACCGATCCGCGACCCAATGGGGCATGGAGGGAGCAACCGCTGCCCGGATCGGGAATTTTCTACGACCTGGGATCACACCTTATTGACCAGTCGCTATGGTTTTTCGGCATGCCGAAAGCAGTTACTGCCGAGATCAATTCACAACGCCCCTGGGCAAAAGCGGACGACCATTTCGATGTGCGCCTCCACTACCCCACCTTTACAGCTACCCTGAAATCGGGAATGATCTGCCGTATCCCCGGACCCACCTATATGCTCCACGGCACGAATGGCTCATTTATAAAATATGGGCTCGACGTGCAGGAAGCCACTCTCGACGGGGGAGCCAAGCCCGAAGGAAAAAATTGGGGACGTGAACCCGAAAATATCTGGGGCACCATCAAAGCGGAGTATAAAGGAGTGAAGATAGAGGGAAAGCTGGAAAGCGAACAGGGCGATTACCGCGACTACTTCATCAACCTGCGTGATGCCATCAACGGTGAAGCACCTATTGCTGTCAAGCCTGAAGAGGCCTTAAACGTGATGAAGATTATTGAATTGGCTTTTCAGAGTAGTAAAGAGAAAAAAACGATCACAGTCTGAAATACAAAATTATGGAAGACGATGCAATAAGACAACGTTATGGACTCTTATGATCTTCATTTTTTCCAGCTTATGTTTTTGTGAACAAGCAAAGTATAAAACGAATTAAATAGATAAAGGATAACCATCCCTAAAAGATTTAACTTTTGTTGGGGAACATTCGGGGATACTTTTTCATCTTACAGATAATTACCGCTGTGGCAATCTGTCCGGCGGTAATTTTTATCTTACAAATATCTTTAAAAATTCTTTTTGAACATCCCCCGATTCTACTATTTTGTAATTGGTCTTATTGTTTTTTGTGAATGAATGTTTTAGAAAAAAAAAATTCTCCGGATACTTCCACGATCACTATCGCCAGCTTTGTCTGCACGCGCTCCATTTCATGGGTAACGCCGACGAAGCTGAGGATGTGGTACAAGAAACATTCGTGAATTTATGGGATAAAAGAGAGCAGATGGAAACGATCAAATCAATGAAGTCTTATCTCTATACCGCTGTCAGAAATAATTGCCTGACTCGTATCCGTGATGCAAAACCTACCTCTTCACTTGAAATGATTCCTCCCGATGCATTACTTCCCGAAGAAGACCAGATAAAACGAGCAGAGATGGAAGTCCGCATCTGGAAAATGATCGATGAACTACCGGAGCGCCGTCGCAAGATTTTTTTGATGGCAAAACGTGACGGAATGAGCTACAGGGAGATTGCGGCAGAAACCGGATTGTCTGTCAAGACTGTGGAGAACCACATATTCCGCGCGATGCAGTCACTCCGCTCCAAAGATATCAATGCCTATTTTTTCTTCTTTGCATAAAATTTTTTACTTTCGAATGAGGGATTTTTCAACTCCCTGCATCTTATAAATAGAAATGTTTGAAAAGAGAATGGAAAAGAACAGGAATGAGATGGATGAATCTATTCGTTTTGTAGCTCAGCACTACCAGGAAGGAGCGTTCAATACCACACAAGGATGGAAAAGGCTCACCCCCTCACTGCCGGGTTTTGGAAAGAGAGGACAGCTCTCTCTATTGACCCGGATAGCTGCAGCTGCTCTCTTGCTATTGATCATAGGAGTAGGCGTGTTGAAAATGGCAAATCAGCCGGAACAGCTCTACGCAGAGACCGATAACACCCCATTCACGCTTCCCGATCAAACCACGATCGTGATGAAACAAGGGGCGAAGTTGCAATATTACAAACATTTCAACAAAACCGAACGGCGTATCTCGATGTACGGAGATATAGCATTCGCAGTCACCCGTGATGAAATAAAACCATTCATTGTTTCCACGCCTACAGCACTAATAAAGGTGCTCGGCACAGAATTTACCGTCGCTGCCAATGACAACGAAACCCGCCTTAGCGTAGCATCAGGCAAGGTGCTCTTCACACCCAACGACCCGGCAGTTGCTTTGCCCTGTACTGCCGACATGACAGTGCGCTACATCGCCGAAACAGCAACTGTAAACGTGACTGCACCCGGCAGAGAAATTGAAATCAACGGGAAGACGCGATCACTCACTTTCGACAATATAGAATTAAAAGAGGTCGTCAGTCTATTGTCACACTTCTACAAAATAGCACTTGAACTACCCGAAAACGAAGCGGAATTGGCATTCAGTTCCTCTTTCACACAAGAAAGCATTATTGAGATCATCAACATCATCAATCTCACCCTCGACACCCATATTACTATTAAAGAACCACCGTTATAATTTTTTTCACCTTCAAGTGAGGGATTTTGATTTTTCCGCATCTTATATATGAGTGAAACAAAAAACAAAATTAACAATTTAATTTATTAGAGTTATGTTCAACAAAATGAGTATTTTAACTATTTCTCTTCTGGTAACACTGTTCTTTTCAGGATGCGGCAAAGAGTCCCTTCCTGACAATAATCATGAAAAGGAAACGGGAAAATGGCCCACAGGACAAAATGTATTCGTAGCAGGATTTGAAAATATTCAGGATGAAAAGCCGGTAGCCAGACTCTGGAAAAATGGGAAGATGGTGGATCTTGCCGGCAGCACCGGTAGTGGCGTCCGTTCAGCGGGAGATGTGATCAATTCAGTGGCTCGTTCCGTCTTCGTATCGGGCAATGATGTGTATGTGGCAGGGTATGATATCATCGAAGGTGAAGGAGCGGGCGAAAGAACCGGCCGGGCACGCCTCTGGAAAAACGGAGAAGTACAGGAACTCGAACAGGGAACCTACTTTGAACAGGCAGTATCTGTTTTTGTATCGGGTGATGATGTGTACGTACTCGGGGCTGAGTCGCTCCACCCCATCCCGTCAACCGGTGGCAGATGGGCTTACAAATATTGGAAAAATGGCAAGGCAGAAGTTTTTGCCGAACGGAATGGAGGGGATGGCGTCAACTCTATTTTCGTCACCGATGACGGCGATGTTTATATAGCAGGCCAATATGGCAAGCAGGCGAAACTCTGGAAAAACGGAGTAGAAGAAGACCTCGCCGGTGGCGAGCAGGCGAGCTCCGTTTTCGTGACAGCCAACGATATCTATGTGGCAGGATTTGACTCTTCAACTGCCAAGTTTTGGAAAAATGGAAAGATGGAGAATCTGACAAATGGCACGAAATTCGCAAAGGCATATTCTGTTTTCGTCTCCGGGAACGATGTATATGTGGCAGGGTATGAAGGTGATGAAGCCAAGCTATGGAAAAATGGCATCGTTCAGGATATCGCCGACAATAAAGATGCGAGGATGTTCCTTTCCGTTTTTGTATCCAATGGGGATATATACACGTCAGGTTATGTAGTGGTAGAGGGAAGCAGTGAAGGAAATCTTATTCACCCTTCGTACCTAAAGGCTACTCTTTGGAGAAACGGCAAAAAACTAAACCTCAATACCGAAGGTAAAAATAATTCGCAGGCAATCTCTATATTTGTAAAATAGTTTTTTTGCCCATCTCCATATGCAACCAACAATGTAACAGAAATGGAGGAGCCATCTTATCAGGGATTTCAAATGATCAACAAGTCGAGGGGGTGAATCCTCAAATCGTATGCAACGCTGCATTATCTTCTTTCTATTTTTGATCATCGGGTGGAAGGCGTCGCTCTTCGCACAGGAAAAAATTACAGTCGATGCAGAAAACCGATCTGTCGGCGAGCTATTCCTGCAAATCGAAAAACAATCGGGATATACCTTCTCCTATACTCCTTCACTGCTGAAAGATTTCCCTCCGGTCACGATAAAGATCGTGGACGGATCACTCGAAAGAGTGCTGGATCTTCTTTTCAATAGAACCGATATCCAACCCATGGTGCGGGGGAGATACATCATCCTGAAAAAACGACCGAAAGAGATTACCATCAGTGGATTTATCTACGACCGGGAATCGCTCGAGTCGCTGATCGCCGTCAATATCTATGACCGGATGTCGGGACGAGGCGCCGTCAGCAACAATTTCGGATTCTACAGCCTCTCCCTCCCGCCCTGCAAGATAACACTCCGGCCAAGTTACGTGGGATACGCTACGCAAACCCATTCAATTACAGCCATGCGGGATACGGTGATCCATTTCTTCCTGCAACCTTCTCCACTACTGGAAGAAGTGGTGGTAGAGGGGAACCGGAACGATCTTCTGTTCCATGCTGAGACAGGGAAAATAAGCCTTAGCTCCTCCACTCTGAAAGAAATTCCTGCGTTGCTGGGAGAAAGCGACGTGATCAAAGCATTGCAGCAAATGCCCGGTGTGGCGGTAGGAAACGACGGCATGGCCGGACTTTATGTCCGTGGCGGGAATGGCGACGAGAACCTCTATCTTGTGGATGGGAACCCCCTCTATCACGTTCATCACCTGCTGGGGCTCTTTTCCACCTTCAACCCTGAGGCAGTGAAAATCATGAATTTCTATAAGGGTAGTTTTCCCGCACGGTATGGAGGACGGTTATCGTCGGTAGTAGATATGCGGATGAACGACGGCGACATGAAAAAATTCTCAGGGACAGCATCGATCGGAATACTCTCCTCCCGTTTGAACTTGCAAGGACCCATCATCAAAGATAAGACCTCGTTCTCACTCTCGTTCCGGCGTACCTATCCTGACCTGATCGCCCATCCCGTACTGCATTATAACAACCAAAGGTCGAAAAGGAAAAGACCGGATAGCTACAAAGAGGTGGATTTCAGTTATTATTTCTATGACTTCAACGCAAAGATCAATCATAAATTCTCAGATAGAAGCCGGTTCTATCTGAGTCTGTACGACGGGAAAGACAAGCTGTTTTTCGATGAAAAGAGGATCAGCCGATACAAGAATGACTATCCTACTCATTCATACAATCCGAATAATCCTAATGGAAAGATTCAATATCATTATAAAAGCAAAACTGAGGAAACATCGAATATAGATATCGGCTGGGGAAACAGGATGGCCTCGTTGAACTGGACCTATGCCGTCAACAGCAAACTCTTTTCCAATGCCACGCTGGTTTATAACCGCTATAAGTCGGATATCTCGTACTCTCTTGAGAATATGGAGAGCTACACCTCTAAGGATTATAACGATACTGAAGAAAAAACCGAAACCAACTCCCGGTTTTTCAATCCGACCTACCGGTCGGGCATCACCGATATGGGCTATCGACTCGACTTCGACTATGCATACGCCAATAATCACCTGATCCGCTTCGGGACGGCGTTCCTGCAACATTATTTCATGCCGGAGGAAAGCCGCATCTTCCGGCAAGACAAAGAGGGTGAAAGGATAAAAAACGATACGATCACCTACGCCGACAACCGGGTCGGGGTGTCGGAACTATCCCTCTATGCAGAAGACGAAATGGATCTCGGCAGGCGGATGAAAGTAAACGCCGGCATCCACTTCTCGGGATTTTTCGTGCAGAGAGAACGTTATCTGAGTGTACAACCCCGCCTTTCGGCTCGTTACTTGCTGTCGGAAGAGCTCTCGCTGAAAGCATCATACGGGAAGATGAGCCAATACCTACACCTGCTGCAAAGCACCTACATCAATACTCCCAACGACCTGTGGGTACCCATTACCAAAAACGTGAAACCACTCTCTTCCGATCAGTTCTCGGCAGGCATCTATGGGCGGCACCGCGACTTCGACCTCTCGGCGGAAGCCTACTACAAACGTTCGGTGAATCAGGTCGAATACAAGGATGGCGCCAGCTTACTTACCAGCAATACGAACTGGGAACATCGCATTGCACAGGGAATTGGAACAGCATACGGGTTGGAACTGATGGCCAGAAGAAGTTTTAGAAACACCTCCGGGTGGGTCGGCTACACACTGTCGTGGGCAAACCGGCAGTTCCCGAACGGAGAGATCAATCAGGGAAAGGCATATCCTGCGAAATACGATAACCGCCATAAAATCAACGCCGTGATCACACATCAGTTCAACGCCCGGTACGGCCTGAATATCTCCTGGATATATGCTACCGGCAACCGGGCCACTCTGCCAATAGAAGAATACGCTGATCTGGATGGTATTAAAAGAGCATATATTCACCAGCGGAACAATTATAAAATGCCGGATTACCACCGACTCGACCTGAGTCTCAACTATTATCGGCACAAGAGAAACGGAAGGATGGGTATCTGGAACTTCAGTATCTATAACGCATACGCGCATCATAACTCTTTCGTCATACTCCCATCGAAAGAGAAAATGCCCGCACAGGATGGCAATCAGAAAAGATATTATACGGCATACCAGAGTTACGTTTTCCTGCCGATTATCCCCTCTTTCTCCTACACCTACAAATTCTGACGATATGAAACGAGCATTTAAATGATTTCACCCAAGTTCATGATTAAAGCGAGTTCCATATGATACATTTGAAAATAAAAGTTTTAATCATATGAAAAAGATACAAAACAGATATATATGGGTGCTATTGACCGCGATGATGACCTCTTTAGCCGCATGCGAGAAGGAGATACGGTTTTATATGGACGATTACACCCCAAAAATCGTGATAAACGGGATTATTTCACCCGATTCGCTTATCGAGATAGGTCTCTCCAGGAGCTTTTTATATAACGACACCTCTTCCGAAAACAGCCTGTTAAAAAACGCCACGTTGCGGTTATTCATCAACGGTGAGGAACGGGAAAAGATGCAGATGACACGGATGGATACCGTCTACGATTCCGACAGATCCGATTATTACTACAGAACCTTGATAACTGTCTTCAGTTCAACGGTCCGTCCGAAAACAGGAGACAAGATCCGGATTGAAGCATCGGCCGAAGGATTCAACCCTGCCTGGGCGGAAACAACCATTCCCATTCCACCGATAATCAACAAGATTGATACCGCCACATTCTTTACTCCAAAAAATATATTCAATTCCAGCGAGAAGTATACACATCAGCCCAATTCCGATGATCCCGACCATATCAATAGTCTAATGACGGAAGAGTATTATCGTAACATGCGCATCAAAATGGGTGTCACCTATCCCTCTCCAGATGTAGCCGGTCAGAACCGGTATTTTACCCTCCAACTCAAAACAATGGTCAAAGAACCACCCTATATGCCCATACGTGGTGAAGAGGAGTATTATCTCTATATATACACCGATGATGACCCGATTTTTGAAGAAAGCTACCACCACAATATTTTGGATGATATGGTCACGCAGGGTTCTTCCTTTAAAGGATTGGAATATCTCAACTTCCTCTTTTTTTCCGATAAACGGTTCCAAAATCACAACTACACATTCGATTTCTCCATCACCGGCTATTATGATATCACCACTACCTTCAATGTGGAAAGCGATCCGAGAACAGGAATTTATAATCCTCACAAGCAGATGCACACCGAAGTGCTGAATCCGCCTGTGGAAGTGCTCTTTACAGTTATCTCACCGGAATTGTACTCCTATTTCAGGATGAAAGGTCGTGATCTCAACAGCTCACCTCTGGGATTCGTCATGCTCTCCGAACCGGAACCTACCTTAAGCAATGTACACGACGGCATCGGAATTGTAGGTGCTGTCTCCGGCGCAAAGGCGATAATCGATCTTCCTCCATTTCCAGGAGGAAGAGAGAGGATCCCGAGATGGGAGTGAGTGATGTTCGCTTTTGACGATACTCCTTCCATAGGAAACAGTTGTTCCGGAAACAAGTCAAGTTTATTTGACACTGCTCTCAATGACGATCTCTTTGGTAAAACGGACCATCTTGCCGGAGCCGGTAACACCTTCCCCCACTACCTGATAAGTTGTGGGAGTGTCCGCCGAATAGAATTCAACCACGGCTTCCCCCGTACGGGAGAACTGCACGTCCGGTTTCCAGTAGATTGTCGTGCGCAGGTCGGGTGTCGAAGATTCCACCTGCTCCCTTGTTTCGTATTTCGGGGAGTAAAATTCCACGGCCTGCTGGTAGCCGAGTGGCCTGATCCTGTCGATGTTGATCGATTTAGTCCTCTGATAGGCATTTCCGCTGGTCGTGATCACCAATGCTCCGCTCGTATCGGGATAATAGCCGAACATGGAGGTGTTGTCTTTCACGACAAACAGGTTGTCGATATCATTCACATTCATGGATAAAACATCGAAATTGGGAAAAACAACATCATCAATCACGATCAGCATCGGCATGTTGGAGCGGGTAGTGGTTATGTTGTTCCCTCCTCTTATGACAACTCCCGAGGTGGCAAGCAGGACAGATTGCATATCGCTTAAATTTCTCTTCTTAATCTCCTCGGTGGTCACTAATCCGGAAGAAAAAACGGGGGAGTAGTAACCCGACTTTTTGAATTGTTGCATCTTCTGGGCGGTAACTGTCACCTCCTCGAGCATGATTGTGCGGACACCATATTTCTGGGAATATTCCTCATTGGCCTGCTTCAGGTAGGAGTCGATATCAAACTGCTCGTCGGGTTCGTCATGACCCCTTGATTGACCCCCGGCCGGCAAGGTGGCGAAGGTGTAATCGGGGTAGGTGACATCGTCAAGGGAGATGAAATTGCCCTCCCCACCCCTCTTGCTTAGGGACTGCACCGTGATTTCGGTGCCCTCGGGATATTCCACCTCGAAGAGGAAGCGACCCTTCTCGTCGGCAACCGTGGTCTCCATGCTGTAAAGTGTGTCCAATGTGGCATAGAGGCTGATTTTTCCATCCTCCATGCTTCTGAAGAAGCGCGCCTCCGCTTTCCCGCTTATCTCCTGGCACTGTTCGGGTAAAATGCCGGGAGTCTCGATCTTGCCTTTCAGCACGTTGGGGATATCATACCGCCTCCACCCCTGGGTCATCATCAGCAGATCAAGCGCGGTCTGATCCTCCCTTTTGCCGGTGAAATAGCTCGCCGGCGATTCAATATGCCCCCTCAGCTCCGAAGAGAGCAGCAGCGTTGAAACCAGATTGTTGGTCGTGTCGGGCAGAACCGCATTCTTGTCTACCACGGAAACGGCGATATTGTTATGAGTCGAAGTGGCGCCGGTGTCGTCCAACTGAAGCGTGAGGGCGATCTGCTGCCGCCGTTTGTATGTGGGCGAGGAGAGTCCGGCTTCCAAGCCCGCGAAATCGCCATCATGGATATTGAATACCAGCCGCTCGCTGATGATTTCCTGATTACTGTCGAGCAGCAGGACGCTTGAAATGCCCGACGGGAAAAATTCAGCGGGGAAGGTGTAGCTGCCGGCCTGCGGCTGGCAGGGTTCATGGTGCAGGACGATCCCCTTGTGGTGGATCAGCAGCGAGAGGGGGTCGTCAGGGGCGGCGTCCCCTTTCTGGATATGGATCAGGAAACGGTTGCGGATAGGTTTCACGTTGACGCTCCTTGCGCGGGGCTCCGCTGCCGGCAGGTCGAACCGTTTAGTCTCTCCATCCCTTGTCGCGCAAGCGGCATGATACTTCTCTCCGGCTACGGGAATAAAGTTAAAAAAACCCATCCCCAGTTTAAGAGAGCTGAACTTCACTATCTCTTCGCCTTTCGAGTTGTACAGCGCCCCTGAAATATCTTCGCCGGTTCCGGAAGGGTTGATCCCCTTGAAAGCCACCTGGCAGACATTCCCCGGCACAAGCCAGCCACCCTCGGGATGGAACGAAACGTCGAAATCTCCCGGTGCGTGGGGGATGGAATAATACCGGTTATATTTCCTCCCGTTATGGATGATGCTCAACAGGAGGTTCCTGTCACCCTCTTTTCCGGTAAGGGAAAATCTCTTGCTGAAACCGGTCCCGTCGTGAGGGTCGATGGTCTGTGTCGTTTCACCGGCAAGCTTGAAGGTGACGACCTCCGGGATAATGGTATCCCCGCTTCCCCGGTCGATGAACCTGAAGCTTGCCTCCACCCCGTTTTCGTGGAAAGTGAAGTCCGCTACCGGCTCGATTTGCAGGGAATAAGGATCCAGGACGTTGATCGTTTTCCGGAAGAAAGTCCCGTTGTCCCGGTTCCGCATATACCGGGTGTATGCCCTCAGGGTATAGCTCCCCTCCGGAAGTTCCTGTTCCAGATCGAGATAACCGGCATAGACACCGGTGCTGTCGTGGCGGATCTTAACCCGTTTGACCAGTTCATCGAAGGGGTTGAACAGTTCCACATAGACATACCGGCTCATGAATATGGGCTGGCTGTTCATCGCGTCAACCAGATGGCTGCGCAGCCAGACCCGTTCCCCCGACAGGTAATCCGATTTGTCCGTCTGCACGTATATCTTCTCGTGCGGAAAATAGACCAACTGTTCCGAGAAGCGGTTTGCCACAGAATCCAGTTCCATCCCATTATTCTGGGCAAAGAGAATGCCGGTGTAATGTAAAATGCAGATAATCAAAAACAATTTTTTTATCATAATAATAATTTTTTATCTATTCTGTTGTTCATTCTCGCACCACTTTTTTCGATATTTTCATTCAAAAGTGCAGCCAATTGATTATTTGTAAAGGAAGATTCTCCGAATAAGACCAACTTAGGTACTCCCCATTCGTAGGACAGGTTTCTCGACTTTCTTAAGTGATTGACGTTGAGCTTCTCTTTGCAAGTTTACAACTATTTTTTGATTTATACAACATTTTTCTTTTGTTTGTTCTCGGCTTCGCTTTTTTGCCCATTCCGCTTCGGCTACGCCTTCGCTACATGGGCAAAAAAGAGTGCTCTTTCTCTAGGCCGTTTTCCTCTTCCACTCTGAAAATATTTCTGTCGGTGAACGGTATCCCAGACTCTGATGAAGCCTCTCTTCATTATAAAACCTTTCGCCATCGGCATGTAGGTAATGTCAATTGCCCAAACCTGATTCACTGGCTCAATCTCTAACCCTTTCATCAAGTAAGGATAGCGTTGTTTATTCTTGCCCGGAATCATCGTCCGAACCGAAGTATACAAGGTTTGCCATCCTACCACTCCCATCAAGCGACGAAGACGTTTGCGGTTAATACGATAACCTTGCGCCACAAGCAAAGGAAGTAAACGTTCAATCCCATAAAAGGGAGTCTTCAAGTACTGTTCATCCAGAAAGCGCATAATTCGTAAATTTTCATCACTCTCCCGAGAGGGGGGTATTATTATAGGCCCTTATTGTTAAAGTCTTTCTCCCTTGTCGTAAGGTAAATTAATGGCCCTAAAACAGGAAGGAGGAATATAAGTAACAACCAAATGGGAGATAATAACTTATTTCCTTTTTTGAAACGTTTATAGATATCAACTATAACCCAAATATAAATTAATATACATAGCAAGATAAAAATAATAACCATCCATTTCATATTATTCCGATTTTATATACAATAAATAGCACATGCTACTGCAATAGTAATGGTACATCCTGAGGTTAAATTTATCATATCGCAAAGAAAATCGCATTGCGCAAGATCTCCACAAGCTTGTTTTGCCATAGAATAACATTCGGTCGTACATTTCCACCATCCATCTTCTATCTTTAGACGAAATATCAAAACTTTTATTTAAATCTGCATAATCTAGCGAATTGAAATAATTGAAGAGATCCTTTGAAATTTGATTTTCATATTTTCGAAGAATAATGTCATCTCTAAATTCATCTTCACTATTACAACTTTGTATAACTATTCCCAAAGAAATAATGCTTACCGTTGCAATCACCAATACGACTAAACCTTTTATTTTATGATTAAATATCTTACTCATGATGATTTTTTTTGAATTTAAATTGTTCTAATTTTCCACATATTTGTCAATTAATCCATAAATTATTTTCGTCCGAGGCAGGCGGCTTGCCGGAATAGAATACACATTATGCCGCCTTACTTCAAGTAGGCAAGAGTGCCCTTGGAGTCCTCAGGTCCAGAGGGCAATCCTGCCATTGGAAAGTTGTTATAGGGTTAAAATCATGAATTATCATTTGTGATGAATCATTCAAACTATCCGATTCATTCAATAGGTTTCTCATTTTACTCTTAATGCTGTTTATTACCTGAGAAGGGACTTTTACTTTTTTATCCAATATTTTTTGAGCCAATCTCCGTGCTTCCAGTTTTTGTCCGGTTTTCAGGTAAAGTTCTGTCAATTGGTATAACGGCATAAATTTAATGGGACACATTGCTGCAGCCGCCATTAAACAGTTCTCCGTTTCTTTATAATCCTGTAATTGCAGACAATTCTCCGCCATCAGCATCTGCAGGTCATAGTCGGCCCAAAGGAGATAACATTCACGTGCGATTTGCAGGCTTTTTTCGTAATCTCCAGCCACATTCAATTCTGCAGCATAATTGTAGAGAAAGAGGTCTTTATAGCGTAAATGCGTATGAAACTTTTTATACCGTGGCAGCATTTGCACCGTTTGACCTCCTAACGATTTATGGGCTATCCTATGCCACTCATACTCATAAAAACCCTGGTATGCCGTAACACTTAACAGCCCCAACGAAAACAGTATGGCAATCCCCTTTGGCAAATAACCATTTCTTAGCGTGGTACTTTGTTGGGAATTGGTCGCTAATGCGAA
>JAAYFR010000184.1 GCA_012728155.1 Bacteroidales bacterium
CTCCTGTTCTTCTACAATTGCATGCAGGTGCTTTATCTTTAACATATTATTATTGTTTATTGATATTTCTTCTCTGTCTGTTATTTGGCTTCGCCCTTGTTTAAATTAATGGCTCGCTCTACTCGTGTTATTCCAACCTTACGAAGTAATTCATCAGTTATTGAATGGCCATTAAAAACCCACCAAACTATGAGTAACAAACCTTATTAAAAATTGTTTTCTTCATACTCTTTTTATTCTTTTTCCTCTTCCGCCTCTTTAATTTTTTTGAATAGATCGGAAGCAAACACGAAATCATTCAGTTTTTCATTGTCTGTCCCCATCACTTCCGATTTATTCCCTTCCCACTCTTTGACCCCTTCATTGATAAAAATCACTTTGTCACCAATATTGATCACCGAATTCATATCGTGTGAGACTACTATTGTAGTCATGGAGAAATCTTTTGTCAAGTCGCGGATCAACTCATCGATGAGTTGTGAGGTCTTCGGATCGAGTCCGGAATTGGGCTCATCGCAGAAAAGATACTTCGGATTCAAGGCGATGGCTCTGGCAATGGCCACCCTCTTCTTCATACCTCCACTGATTTCCGAAGGGTAAAGATTGACCGCTTCCAACAGGTTCACCCTCTCGAGGCAGAATTCGGCACGTTTCTTACGCTCGCGTCGATTCTTGCGGGAGAACATGTCGAGCGGGAACATCACATTTTCAAGTACCGTCCTTGAGTCGAAAAGTGCTGCTCCCTGAAAGAGCATTCCTATATCACGGCGCAACCGTCTCAACTCTCTCGACCTAAGCCCTATAAAACTCTTATCGTCGTACCAGATCTCACCTGAAGTAGGAGAAAGAAGACCTACAAGACATTTCAGCAGCACTGTTTTTCCCGAACCACTCTTTCCAATGATCATGTTCACCATCCCATCTTGAAAGAGGGCATCTACATTGTTGAGCACCACCTCGCCATCGAATTCTTTACTCAAATTTTTCACTTCTATCATAACGCCACTACTTTATCCCAATACCAGCTGAGTGAATACCAGCCCACTGGCCAATATCAGCACACTATTGACTACCACAGAATTAGTACTGGCCTGTCCAACCTCTAATGCTCCTCCTTTCGCCGTATAGCCAAAATAGGCGGCTACCGATGCGATAATAAAACCGAATAACATCGATTTGAACATCGAATACCAGATAAACGACTCCTGGAAGAAAGCCTGAATACCATATACATAGGTTCCTACCGACGGAGTTCCCAAGATCAAACAGATGACATACCCACCCAAAAGACCGTTAAACATGCTAAAGACAACCAATACGGGCATAAATGTCACAAAAGAGGCGATCTTAGGCAATATCAAGTAATTGGCAGAATTCACACCCATGATATCCAACGCATCGATCTGCTCTGTAATACGCATCGTACCTATTTCTGATGCTATATTCGAGCCTACCTTGCCGGCTAAAATAAGACACATAATACTGGATGAGAACTCCAACAGGATGATCTCACGGGAGACCACCCCCACGGTGAAACGGGGCAACATGGGAGAATCGATATTCAGTGCGATCTGTAACACGATAACTGCACCAATAAAGAAAGAGATGATCACCACAATCCAGATAGAGCTCACTCCTAAAAAAAAAATACCCTTAATGAACTCCTTCAGAAATTCATTCATCTTGTCCGGAATGGTAAGCACCTTCTTCATCAGCAGTGCATATTCTCCGACACTTTCTATGGAACTGATAAAACTCATGTGCCCTAAAAGAAAAGTATTATATTGCTATGAGTTGCAAAGATAATCATTTTATTTTTTCACCAGTGACGGTTCAAAGATCTTTCAACTGAATATCACTGTTGCCTCCATGGATACCCAGACGCGTACTCATCAATGCTTTCCAGTGCTCTTTATAACCTTCATCGATATCAATCATGAA
>JAAYFR010000185.1 GCA_012728155.1 Bacteroidales bacterium
ATACCAGGGTGAGGTCGTTTTCTATAATGGCTCCCCAGAGCGGGATCACCCCTGCCTGTATCAATTTTGAAATATTCAGGAAGATATATCCCGTCACACCCGCGAATAGAATGGTTAGCAACCATATCAATCTGTGAGTTTTAATCCATTCCTTGAAAAATAGTGATCTATACATATCCTTAATATTTACCTGTTAGGCCGATAAAAGCATCTTCGAGCGATAATCTCTTTTCGGTTAGATTGTGAATGTTGGCTCCGTTTCCCTTCAGCGTTTGCACTACCTCATCTGGCGATGAAAAAGAGTAGGTCTCCCAATGGTCGCCTATTCTCTCAGTATGCCACAACTGATTGCCCTCCACCGGTTTTTTGTCGGATTGAAAACTGAAACGTCTGAAGTTATCCATGATATAAGAGGTGGGCTCATGGAGTAATATCTTGCCGTAATCGAGGATAATGCAGTCGTCAATCAGTAGCTCCATGTCCTGGATGATATGGGAGGTAAGGAATACCGTTTTGTTTTCTGCCGAGATATATTCCCGCAGGTACTCCACGAACAGGCGCCGATAGCCGGGGTCGAGGCCCATCGAGAAGTCGTCCAGGATCAGCAGGTCGGGATCTTGTGCAAAAAGCAGTCCCAATGCCACTTGGGAGCGTTGGCCGCACGACATGGTGCTGATCTTTTGTGTAGGGGTTACCTGCAGCTTTTTCAGCAGTTCGTAATAGGCTTCCCGTTTCCAGTTCGGGAAAAAGCGGCTGTAATATTTCTCGATCTGTTGCACGTTAAAATAGGAGTGTTGTATATGTCCTTCGAGCAGCAACCCGATACGACTCTTGGTCGCCGGTGAGAGGTGGGTCATATCTTCTCCGAAGATGCGGCAGACTCCTTCTCGTGGCTTGAGGTATCCTGTCAGGATATTGATGATGGTGGTCTTACCCGTACCGTTCTTTCCCAAGAGTCCCAGAATTTTCCCTTTCGACACATCAAAATTAAGATGCTCGTAAATCAGCTTCTTACCGTAATAATGGGTGATATTCTCACATTGAATAATCTTTTCCATTGGTTATATTTTACTTTACTCTCGTTTATTTTATTGTGGGTTCTATTGCCGTTGGTCGTATCATTGCAACTAAAGTATTCGGCTGTCGATATTTTGTGACCCATTATTGCTCTTATTCGCTGAAAGAGTTGAAGTCGCTTCGCTAACAACTCATTTCACGTTCATTACGAGCTATGGGTTTCCACAAAATATCTAAAGATCTCCGCTTTAGTTGCAAAATATCCTCCTGTTTACAACTTTTTTAGAACTACAATTCACTATAATTTAATTCCTGCAGCCAGTTGCACTGCGGTTGCGTTTCTATCCTTTATTCCCCAAAAAGAGAGATTGCCCGAGACAAACCATTTTACTTTATCCCTGAGATATTCGTACCGCACCAAACATCCTCCGGAAAAGGGGCTCGAAAGGAGGATATCCAGATCGGGCGCCATCGAGGCATTGAACAGATCGTCGTAGTCGGGTAGATTCTTTTGGGAGTGAAGCAACGGTCGATAGCCTACTTTCAATTCGGTGATCAATGATGACTTGTTGCTTATAAACTCTATCCCTGTCTTTGCGGAAAGATCGAGATGGGTATGGGCGATCTTGTAATTGGGAGATTTGTACCGCTCGGAGTGGGAGATGGCTCCTGCACCGGCTTCCGCCCAGAATTCTTTCCTGGCGCGATGCCATTCCTGCAGGAGGATTGCTTTCACTTTCCCCCTATCATGGAGATACCGGTCTGATTCACTAAGCAGGCGGTATTCGTGCAAGACCCCATCCGAATTGCCTTCGACGGGAACATTTTCATAGATGCGCGCCTTGCCTTTGCCCTGCTGCAAGTACCCATCAACCTTGATTGCTCTGGTTCCATGGGGGCTCCTTTGGGAG
>JAAYFR010000186.1 GCA_012728155.1 Bacteroidales bacterium
GAGAATAGCTTCTGTTCCACCGAAGATAATTGTCAGCAGTGAGAGCACAAAAAGCAACAGGTACATGGTCCCGAAAATGCTTCTGAAATCTGTCAGTGTATCTCCTTTGGTCATTGGGCGTTTCTGTTTTTGTGGCGTAACTGCTTTTTCGGTTTCAATTTGTTGCATAATGCGGTATTTCAGGTTCTCTGGAGCCTGAATTTTTGAGGATTGCATCATTTGTCGAATGATATCCTCTTCTGGTTGTATATTTTTCTTTTCTGTCATAATTTTTTTTTAGGAAGAGGGCAAGAGTTGATCCTCTGCAATTTCTCCATAATGTTGCATGAGCATCTCCTTGAATAACTTTCTTGCCCTGAACAGTTTCACTTTTACATTCGATTCGTTCAATCCCGTTATTTTCGCAATATCCTTGACCGGATTCTCTTCCATATAATATAACGTGAGTAATAAAGCATCCCCTTTGGGCATTTTTTGCAAGATTTCACCCACCATCTCTTTTTGTTCACTATGCTCTATATTGAGATCTGCTGGATTGCCGGATAGATGAACCGCATTCTCCATATCAGTTTCGTGGGTACTTGTCCATATTTTCGATTTCGTGAGTGTCACCGCCGTGTTGTACACAATGCGGTAGAGCCATGTGGAGAATTTGCTGTCGGCGCGGAAACTATGTAAATTACGGTATGCCTTCACGAAACTATCCTGCACGACATCTTCCGCATCCTGTAAGTTGCCGCAAATCCGGTAGGCGATGGTGATCGCCATCTCCTGATAGGTCTCGACAAAGTAGCTGAACGCGGAAGTATTGCCTGAGAGCACTTGCTTCACATACAGTTGTTCGTTCATCACACCGATATTATTCCTGTGGGAAGTCGGTTGTTTCGGGTTCCAGCTTCATATTTCTCGTGGTGAAGAAATATACCAGGTAACCTATCCCAAGGAAAAGTAAGATGGATGCAGCATAAATCCAGAACGCTTTTTCATCCGACAAGCTCATCCCTTCGGTGATGGAGAATCCCACCAGTATTCCCGCGGCGATACCGATAAGGACAATTCCGTTCCGAAGTGATACGAATCTATTGGGATTCTTTTTTTGTCGTATTTCTTCTTCGGGCATAATCCCTTGTGAAATGAGTGACATACGTTCTCTGTTTCGCAAATTGACTTTTCTTATTTCCAATATTATCCAGAGAAGGACAACCGGAAATCCAAAGACACTGACAATTGCAACGATCGGGATCAAAATATCTTCCATAAATTTTAAATTTGAAAAGTGAATGTTTTCGTTACACAAGAGCAGAACAAATTTATTTGTTTTGGCGAGTGCGGAAAACGACCAATGTAATTGAATTAATAAATTGTGTACATTCATAAGACAGTCACTTCTACGGATCGGTTACAAAAAAAGGGATTTTTTTCTCTTATGCCATGGCAAGCAAATATTTAACCTAAGTGGATTATTTTCGGTAGAGAGCGAAATATTGTGTTTTCAGGGTATTGACATCAAAGAGCACATCAACCTCAAACTGCACGCCAGCACACACCAAAACGCTACTGGAAATACCTTCCGGAAATCCAGCAGCTTTCTTGTATGGCAATAGTTTGTTTCGGTTGTCGCCCTGTACCGAAACAGTGCAGCTCTTCATCTTTAAAGAATGAATCTGCACTGCTTCGGATAATAGGGCGTGCACTATTCGCTTACAGATTATTTCTTTTTCAATAAGTCGCGGATCTCTGTCAGCAATGTTTCTTCTTTTGTGGGTTCCGCAGGAGCTGCAGGTGCCTCTTCTTTCTTGTGTTTTAGGGAGTTCATCGCTTTGATTACCAGGAAAATGGAGGTCCCGATGATCAGGAAGTCGACAACCGTTTGAATGAAAGCGCCATAATTCCAGCTAACGGCCGGTGCAACCACTTCCGTCCCTTCCATCACCGCCTGTCTTAAAATAAGCTTCAGGTCTGTAAATTGCCCCTGATCTGAGATCAACGCAAGCGGTGGCATAAGGATATCGTTCACGAAAGATGTGACGATCTTGCCAAAAGCGCCACCAATTACAATACCTACGGCCATGTCTACCACACTGCCGCGCATCAAGAATTCTTTTAGTTCTGATTTGAATGACATAGTTTTTTGATTAATTCGTTTAAAAATAAGTACCACACTCAATATCGTCAAGATAAGTTTTTTATCTCCATCTAACCAAATAGTCCCGCATCGAGCAAAACAGATAGATTTTGCACTTGCTTAACCAAAAAGTTTCTTTTACAAAGTAAACAAAAAAATGTGAAAGAGACTGTTTTAGTAGAGAAATTTAGCCAAATAGTGTGTGCTTATTCCACCCTTTGGTTCGATGTTGGGAAAAAGATATCCTGACTGACCCATTTTTCAGAGAACTTCCAGCGATTTAACCGATCTATGGATGATATCAATCGCCTCCTTCAGCTCCTCTTCAGTGATCACCAACGGTGGTGCGAACCGGATAATGTGATCGTGGGTCGGTTTTGCCAACAGGCCATTTTCAGCCATCTTCAGGCAAACATCCCATGCTTGCTTGCCGTTATATGGTTCGATTACCACGGCGTTAAGCAATCCTTTGCCTCTGATCTCCCTGATGAAAGGGCTTTCTATCTTCTGCATCTCTTTCCGGAAGAATGTTCCCAAGGAGTCCGCTTTTTCGGCCAGTTTCTCCTCTTCCACCACCTCTAATGCGGCGGTTGCCACTTTACAGGCCAAGGGAAATCCGCCGAAGGTGGATCCATGCTGACCGGGGCGGATGGTGAGAATGATCTCGTCATCTGCCAATACCGCCGAAACAGGGAGTACACCACCGGAGATCGCCTTTCCGAGGATCACAATATCGGGACGGATCTCTTCATGATCGCAGCAGAGCTTTCGTCCGGTACGGGCAATGCCGGTCTGCACTTCATCGGCAATAAAAAGCACATTGTATTTCTTGCAAAGGTCATAACAGCTCTTCAGATATCCGTCGTCGGGTACGTTTACCCCTGCTTCCCCCTGGATGGGTTCCACCAGGAATCCTGCGATGGTAGCTGCCCTCTTTTCCAGAAGGGAGGCAAGTGCTTTTGGATCGTTGTAGGGGATGATTTCGAAACCGGGGGTGTAAGGCCCATAGTCGGCACGGGCGCCGGGATCGGTAGAGAGGGAGACGATAGAGATAGTCCTGCCATGAAAATTGCCTTCACAGGCAATGATTACTGCTTCATTTTCAGGAATTCCCTTTCTCCGGTAACCCCATTTCCGGGTCAGCTTCAATGCGGTCTCCACCGCTTCGGCACCGCTGTTCATCGGTAAAACCTTGTCGTATCCGAAATAATCGTGGATAAACTTTTCATAGGGTCCCAACGCGTCGTTATGGAAGGCGCGTGAAGTCAGACAGAGCTTTTCGGCCTGCTCTTTGAGTGCTGCGACAATCTTGGGGTGGCAGTGGCCCTGATTTACGGCGGAGTAGGCCGACAGGAAATCGAAATATCTCTTTCCATCTACGTCCCAGACAAAACAACCCTTCCCGCTGGACAATACTACCGGCAGGGGATGGTAGTTGTGTGCCCCGTATCTCTCTTCCAGGCCGATATGTTGTTTTGTTGCGGCTGAAAACTCCATATTGAAATCTGTTTAATTATTTATGGTGCTGTTGTATCTACTTCTCGTAAACCGCTTCCTTATATTTCTGTCAGCACCAGGTTGCGGAATTGTACCTCTTTGCCTTCACTTTGGAGCCCTATATGGCCTGTTTTTACCTTGCTGGTCGCTTCGTTCTGTAATACACCGTTGACAAAGACCGAAATAGCTCCATCTTTTACCGAGATCTTCATCTTGTTCCACTCTCCGGTCGGTTTCTCACTGGAGGGGTGCATTTTTTCGATCACAGGAAATTTAGGACGTTCCGTTGCTCCTTCGGGCAGCCTGTATTCGTTGAGGTCAGAACCATTTAACAACACAAAGTCACCTGCCTTTCCCGCCATCAGCTGGCATTCTACTCCCTTTGGAAATGGATTGGCAGGATCTTCAATCAGGATAAAAACGCCGCTGTTACTTGCTTCTCCCCCCCAACGGTATTCCAGTTCGAGCGTAAAATTAGCATACTTCTCTTTTGTGTACATGTAGCCGAAAGGCTCACCTTTTATCGAGATTACCCCCTCTTTTACCCGGTATACCTGCTCCCCGGGGAGTGCATCGTTTTCAACGACAAAGTTCCAGTTCGAAAGGTCTTTGCCATTGAAAAGGTCATTGGACTTTTGTCCGCAAGCTGTAACTAAAACAGCCAATAGAATAGCAATTGATAGTTTTGTCTTCTGCATCTGTATGAATTTAAATTAGTTATATCTCCTGCAAATTAAGAAAATTTTCTCCGATTTTTTTCAATGTCGGTTATCTTTTTGTATGACCAATAGATCACGATCCGAGAGAGAATGATCTGGTATCAAAAATAGAGAAAAAAAATGGAATATGAAAACCTCTACAGTTTTTCCAATAGCCGGACTATTGGGAATAACTTCTCAAAAAAAGTAAAATAATTGTGAGATATGTTGGAAATAGATACATTTGTTGCTATTCTGATCACAAATAGATTAAGAGGATTCAAACGGATGGTCAAAGCACGGTTGCTCTGGGTAGATGACGAGATAGATCTCCTGAAACCATATATTCTTTTTCTGGAAGAGAAGGGATATGGGGCACAGTGCGTCAATAATGGCCGTGATGCGATTGAGATATGTCGTTCACAACGGTTCGACATCGTTTTCCTGGATGAACAGATGCCCGGTTTATCCGGACTGGAGACGCTCGAAGAGCTGCATTCATCCTACCCCGAAATGCCGGTGGTGATGGTTACCAAAAGTGAGGATGAAGGAATTATGAACCGTGCTATCGGAAAAAAGATAACCGATTACCTTATCAAACCGGTCAACCCCAATCAGGTGCTGATGAGTATCAAGAAGATACTTGAGCAGGATGAACGTATGGCGGAAGTGGTGACACAGGAATACCGTGATCTGTTTAATCCTCTGGTTGTCGAGATGGGGAATTGCCGGACGGCAGACGATTGGATATCGATATATGGAAAACTGGTAAATTGGGAGTTGAAGTTGGAGCAGACGCAAAACCCGATGCGTGAAATGGTGACGGCCCAAAAAGCGGAGGCAAACCGCCTTTTTGCCAGATTTATCCGGAAAAATTATGAGAAGTGGATAAGAGAAGGTGGCGACCGTCCCGTGATGAGCCCCGACCTGTTCGACCGGTTTGTATTCCCTTCTGTCGATCAAGGGGAGAAGCTTTTTTTCATTTTGATTGATAATTTTCGCCTCGATCAGTGGAAAGAGGTGAAAGATGTGGTGGGAGAGTTTTTTACCTGCAGGGAGGATATCTATTTTTCTATCCTGCCTACTGCCACACCCTATGCTCGAAATGCCCTCTTTTCAGGATTGATGCCGAAACAGATATCGGAGATATTCCCCGATCTTTGGGTAGATGAGTCACAAGATGAGGGAAAGAACCTGCATGAAGAGTTGCTCTTTAAAGCATTTCTGGAACGACATGGGAGAGATTGTAATTTTTCCTACCATAAGATCAACAGGAACCAGGAAGGCGAAAAGTTGGTTGCCCGGTTCGAGGAATTGGAGAGATATGACTTGAATTTGTTGGTATTCAATTTTATCGATCTCCTTTCACATACCCGTACGGAATCGACAATGATCCGGGAGCTGGCGCCTGATGAGTCGGCATACCGTTCACTCACCCGGTCGTGGTTCTTGCACTCCTCCTTGCCCGCTCTTCTGGGGAAGATAGCAGAAAGAGGATATAAAGCGGTGCTTACCACCGACCATGGATCCATCAGGGTGAAAAGGGGGGTGAAAGTGCTTGGAGATAGGGAGACCGGGACAAACCTTCGCTATAAGTCGGGGAAGAATCTGGGGTATGACCCCAAGGGAGTATTCGATATTCTCCACCCCGAAAATGTTGGATTGACATCCCCCCATATGAGTAGCCGTTATATCTTCGCAGTGAATGATGATTTTTTTGTCTATCCAAACAACTATAATCAGTACTGCTCCTATTATGAGGATAGTTTTCAGCATGGGGGTGTCTCCATGGAAGAGATGATGATCCCGGTGGTTACACTAATTTCAAAATAGAGAATTGCCAATTGTTGATGACCGGTTTTATTATTCGCATTGGCTCTACTCATTCCGATTTCCCGATCAATCGGGAGAAGTTGTCGAAATTATCACATTAAACTGATGCAAATAGAAATAAAAAACTTAGAGGAGCTTCAAGCCGCAGCAGATAAATTCATCGAGGAAATGGGCGATCATACGGTTTTTGCCTTTTACGGAGATATGGGAGCGGGGAAGACTACTTTTATCAAGGCGGTCTGTAGAGAGCTCGGAGTGGCGGAGACCGTTTCCAGTCCCACCTTTGCCATTATCAATGAATATAGGGGGGGGGACGGGAATCCTATTTATCATTTCGATTTTTATCGTATCCACAAACTCGAAGAGCTGTTCGATTTTGGGTATGAAGATTATCTCTATAGCGGTCATACCTGCTTTATTGAATGGCCGGAGCTGGTGGAGCAGATTTTGCCGGAAAATAGCGTCAAGCTATCGATACGGGAAACAGAAAGTGGAAGCCGAATGATAGAGACAGCACCCTGAAATTAACCTATTCTATTCAACGAATTGTGAAAGAATCACTCAAAATCTGTATATTCGCACACTGAAACGATTAAAGATGAAAAAAACGTTCATTGCAGCCTTTATTTTGCTCGCATCACTTACGACAACTGCACAGGTCAATACCGACCGTGTGATGATGATCGGTAAGAATGCACTCTATTATGAAGATTACGTGCTGGCGATACAGTATTTTAACCGGGTAATCACCGCCAAGCCTTATCTGGCCGACCCCTACTATTTCAGGGCCCTCGCCAAGTTCATGCTCGATGATTTTCAAGGAGCGGAAGTCGATGCGAGTGATTGTTTGGTGCGTAACCCCTATTATACTGCTGCCTACCAGCTTCGTGGCGCCGCACGGCAGAATCAGGAGAAATATGAGGAATCCGCCACCGATTACCAGAGAAGCCTCGAGTTCTACCCCGAAGACAGACTCACATTGGTTAATATGGGTATCGTAAATATTGAGATGAAGCAGTATGATGTCGCGGAGAAATTTTTTGATGTGCTGTTACGGCGTTTTTCGGATTATACTCCCGGTTATCTCGCCCGTTCGCATATGTACATCCAGATGGAGGATACTGTCAAGGCAATGGACGACCTGAATATGGCGATCGAGAAGGATCCCTATACTGCGCAGACTTTTTCAGCACGCGGATTACTCCTATTTCAGCAAGGTGAGTATAACAGTTCACTGGCTGATATGGATGAGGCGATCAGGTTGGATCCCTATTTCGATGGGAATTATATCAATCGTGGGCTGGTGAAATACCATCTGAATGATCTCCGTGGTGCGATGGCGGACTACGACAGGGTGATCGAGATGGATGAAAACAACCTTATCGCCCGTTTCAACAGGGGCTTGTTGCGTGCACAGGTGGCCGATAACAATAGGGCGATACGCGATTTCGACAAGGTGATCGAGCTGGATCCGGAAAATATCATCGCTTACCTGAATAGGGCAATGCTGTATAACGAGATAGGCGACAAGGAGAGTGCGTTGAGCGATCTCAATATTGTACTTACAGCCTATCCCGATTTCTTCAGCGGTTATTATATGCGTTCCCAGTTGAAACGTGAGTTGAATGACCTGCGTGGAGCTGAGCAGGACTATTTGCTTGCGCGGGCTGAAGAGTCGAAAGCCCGTAATGTGGCGACTGTAGATCCTGAGCCCTTCAAACAGGCGAAGGAGAGGTCGGAGAGTAAAGATACGCGGGAGCAGACAGATAGCGATATTGAGAAGTTTAATCTCTTGGTGGTTGCCGATAAGAAAGAGTTGGAAAATACAAAGTACCAGCGTCAGAGCAGGGGGCGGGTGCAGAATATCAGTGCTCCGATTGAACCGGAACCGAGGTTTGTGCCCACCTATTACGAGCGTGATTTTGAAGTGCGCCGACCGGTTTATTACTCCGAGACGATGGATGAGGCCAATAGGGAACTAGGCCTCACCTGGTTGCTGAAGATAACAAACCGGGATGCGCCGCTGAATGAATTCCAGGTGCAGACACACTTCCGCTCAATCGACAACTACTCCGCCAAGATAGACCGGGAGCCCGGGAATGCTTCGCTCTATTTCGGACGGGGGATGGATTTTATGTTGATTCAGGATTATGAAAATGGGTTGAAAGAGATGAGGCGGGCTATGGAGTTGAATCCGGATCTGTTAGTGGCTCATTTTGCATGGGCGGTGATGCGCTCCAAGCAGATTGAATATGACCGTCTACAAAGTGATCCACTTATGATGGACAGAAGTGTGGGGATCGATTTTCCCGGAGCTACAGGCAGTGGCATAACCGGCAGATCTAAATTGCCGGAGATCTCTACCAAATCGATTGAATATGAAGAGATATTGAGAGAGTATGAGACGATTATCCGGTTGAATCCCAAATTTATCTACGCCTATTATAACCGTGCGGAGATTTTTACTCTCGAGAAAGATTATCGAGCTGCCATCGCCGACTATACCAAAGCGATTGAAATCGAGCCCCAGTTTGCAGAAGCCTATTTTAACCGGGGCATATCGCGCCTCTCCATTGGTGAAACACAAGAAGGACTCAACGACCTTCGTAAAGCCGGTGAATTGGGTGTGGTGGAATCCTATAGTATCATCAAACGGATGCAGTAAAATAAAATCGACTCCTGAACGATAGTGCTACGGGACTCTTTATTTATAACCATATTTGTACTAAGTTTGTACCTAAAAAAAATCCATGCGTACCTATTCCATTGAAGAATCCCATCGAATTAAGCGTATTATCGATGGCTGTCGGCTTTGCTATGTGGGGATGGCCGATGAGAACGGAAAGCCTTATGTGCTACCCATGAATTTCGGGTATGAAGAAGGTGTGCTCTATTTACATTCTGCGCAGGATGGGAGCTCCATCTCTATCTTAGAGAAAAATCCTCGGGTCTGCATCACTTTTTGCACTGATCCACAGTTAGTGTGGCAGGACGAAGAGGTGGCTTGCAGCTACCGGATGCGTGCCGAGAGTGTGATCTGCCACGGAGAAGTGGTTTTTGAGGAGAATTACGATGAGAAGGTGAAGGCATTGAATTGCATTATGCGGCAGTATTCCGACCGGGAATTTAATTATTCTACCCCTGCTGTCAAGAATGTGAAGATATGGAAAGTGGCGATGGATGAGGTTTCCGCCAAAGAGTTCGGAGTACCCAGCAAAAATGTTGTGCGGTATAAAGATCGTTCCCAGTTTTAGCGGTCCCAATAAAACATTCCTCCATAGATAGTTGTTGAATGAAATTGAGCAATGACAAATCACAAACAAAAAAAGAGAGAGGATGAAAAGAGTAACACTATTTTTTGCCGCGTTGATGGTGATAACTTCCTCCTTCGCAAGTGAACCGAAGGAAAAGGAGAGTGCAAAACCGATAGAGTTGACAAGAGCGACTTTCCTGGAAAAGGTGTTCGATTATCAGAAAAATCCCGAGGTGTGGAGTTATAAAGGTGATAAGCCGGCAATCGTGGATTTTTATGCCGACTGGTGTGGCCCTTGTAGGAAAGTATCACCTATATTGGCGGAATTGGCAGCAGAATATGGTGATGAGATCTATGTCTATAAAATCAATGTAGATAAGGAAAAAGAGCTGGCAACTATCTTCGGGGCAAGGAGTATTCCGATGTTCCTGTTTATTCCCATGAATCAGGATCCCCAAATTGGGATGGGTGCTCTTCCCAAAAAATCGTTCAAGGAGGTGATAGACACTTTTTTATTGACGAAGGAGACTCCTTGATGATATCTCCACAGGGTAATGTTCTTGGAGATAAAAGCTTTGCATGATGACGATTATGGAGATAAAATGACAAGCTGCTTTGTGTAATAATGGATAGGGATGATTACAAGTTTGCAGAATCCGGCGATCAAGAATATCGTCAAGTTATCGAAAAATAGGGAGAGGAGGGAGCAGCAACTTTTCGTGATCGAAGGTGCGCGGGAGTTGTCGTTGGCATTGCAGAGCGGTTATCGTCCCGAAGCACTCTATGTCTGTGGTGAAATATTCGAAAAGACAAAATATCCCGACCTGCTCAGCTTTCTTCCCGGGGAGATTGTTTTTGATATCTCATTTCCGGTCTTCGAAAAGATTGCCTATCGGGAGAATTCCGACGGGATAGTGGCGTTGGTAAAATCTAAATCGCATGGCTTGGGCGACCTGGTACTTTCAAAAAATCCATTCCTCATATTGCTCGAATCGGTGGAGAAACCGGGTAACTTAGGTGCAATCCTCCGCACTGCCGATGCCGCGGCGGTGGATGCGGTGATTGTATGCGATCCGCAGAGCGACCTTTATAACCCCAATGTGATCCGTTCGAGTGTGGGCGGCCTTTTTACTGTGCAGACGGCTGTCTGCTCTTCGGAAGAGGCGTTTGAATGGCTACAAAACCACAATATCACTTCTTACGCAGCAGAATTGCAGGCGGCAGAATTTTATCAGCAGACAGATTTCTCCCGGCCTTCGGCCATTGTGATGGGTACCGAAGCGGAGGGTTTATCGGATTTCTGGCTCAAGAATGCCACAAAGCGAATCAAAATTCCCATGCGTGGGAAGATCGATTCGCTTAATGTGTCGGTATCCACTGCCGTGCTCACCTTTGAAGCGATGCGGCAGCGCGGGTTCTAAGCATACTGGAATCTTTGCTGTGTTTCGGTGGAGATATTATTGACATTGGCACATTCGTCAATCACCGAATCACCGAATCATTTATATCCATCTCATATCCCCAAGTTTTTCCCTTCTCCGTAGCGGGTACACCTTTTGTCATCCAGTCAGGCGCCGGATCACCTTTCAGGTAATGATCGAAGAACTGTTGCAGGCGGATGGAGAGATCTTTGGAGTTACGTCGCTCCTTCAGGTTGTGTGCTTCATTGTTGTATTGCAGCATCCAGACCGGTTTCCCCAGCCGGCGTAACGCCATGAAATATTCGATGCCCTGGTACCAGGGGACAGCCCCGTCGTTGTCGTTGTGCATGATCAGCAAAGGGGTATTGACCTTGTCCGCATAAAAAACGGGGGAATTTTCAATATAGAGGTGCAACGAATCGCTCATGGCTGCTCCGATACGCGATTGGGTCTGCTCATACTGGAATTGGCGGCTCCTTCCCGATTCCCACCGTATTCCTCCGTAGGCGCTGGTCATATTCGATACCGGCGCGCCGGCGCCGGCTGCCTTGAACATATCGGTCTTCGTCACTAAATAGGCCACCTGATAGCCTCCCCAGCTCTGCCCTTGTATCGCCATGTTCTCTTTGTCCACCCAGCTGTTTTCTGCCAAGGCCTGAGCTCCTGCCACCACCGAGTTATAGGCATCCATTCCCGGTTGCCCCGTACCGTAATGGATATCGGGTGTGAAAACGATGTAGCCACGGCTTACAAAGAAAGGGATATTGATGATGGATCGGCTGGGGGCAGGAGCAAAGTAGCTGTAGAGGTTATCTGAATGCTGTTCGTAGAAATAGATCATCACCGGATATTTTTTCGAAGGATCGAAATCTTCGGGTTTATAGACAATCCCTTGGAGTGGTATGCCGGTAAATGATCGCCAGGCGAAGAGCTCGGCTCTCCCCCAGTTATATGCGCACATCTGCGGATTGATATCGGTCAGCTTTTCGTTCGATTGCCAAAGAGTCCGGGTGATGTAGAGGTCGGGTGATGTCTGGAAATTGCTCTTTTGAAAGGCATACACCTCTTTCTCTTTTGCCTTTGTAACGGATGAGAACGAGAACTTGTCCATTATTCTTCTCTTCAGCGGGTTCCGTCCTTTTTGTGCGAGAGTATAGTAGCCGGACTGCTTGGTTGTCCGGTCGAAAGCAGAAAGCAGCAGCAGGTCATCGGGTTCGATAAAACGTTTTTCGGGATCGGTATTCACATACCGGAAGGTGATAGAATCGTTTCGTCCCGTATGGGCGGTGATATTTTCCGGTCTTTTCTTTCCTGTGGGGTCTATCTTCCAGATATCGAAAGCATCGTTCACAAAAATATATTCGTCATTCTCTCCCCATGCCGCAACTCCATAGGAGCCGGGTGTGAAAGGTATGTCATTCTTCTCATCCCAGAAGTTGACCGGGATATCTTTGGTAATGCTCCTGGTAGATTTGCCATGGTTGTCGTACACGAACCACTGTCGTTCGTTGGCATCCCACCAGTAAACAAAATTTCCCTGTGGCGAGATCATGGGCCTGCCGGAAACGGGGGTGGCGACAGTTTGCAGTTCTCCTGTCTGGAAGTCCCAAAGCCAGGTGTCGTTTTTGGAAGAGATGTCCCACTGGCTTTCGAGTTGATAAGGCTCATTCGACCAGAGCAATGCAAAACGGCCGTTCCCTTCGTCCGAGATATTACAGAAAGGCATCATCTCGTTGGCGATAGGAATAAATCGGTTGGGTTGGTCGGGAAGCACTATTCCCCTATAGGTTTGGCGTTGTTTGTTCTTTAATTCCACCAATTGTTGGGGTTGGATCAACGGTTCCTGCCAGTGCCAGATGTCGAGTGTGGCGGTTTCGAAATCGACGATGGTAGTATCTTTGGGTGCTTGACGGGGGGCAGCTCCGAGGATGATGCGTGATCCATTCTTGCTGAATCTGGGGGTGGAGAATTCATTGAAAATCCAATTTTCAGGAAGTCCTGAAGCATTTCTGTCGGCAAGTACCATGGCCGAATCGTTTCCGTTGCGGAAATAGCGGATATCGAATACTTTTTGTTCGGTTTTTGAGGTATCTCTCGAGGCGAGGTAGATAAGTTGCTCTCCGCTCTCATCGAAAGCGAGCGATTTATAGGTTGCTTTCTCGTTGGAGATTCGCTTTGAAATATTTTTTGTCAGGTCGTAAAACAGGATGCCGGGTCTGTCGGTAGAGTCTTTCTTGTCCGGTTCAATGATAATTGCCAAGGAGTTCCCGAATTTACTGAACAGATTTTCTTTTGCGTTCCGGACAGTATCCTCCTGCTGTGTGGCTATATTTCTGATTATCAAGAGCTCTTTTGGTTTGGCCGAATTATTCTTTTTCTCTGTCGTGTCGGCTTTTTCTGTGATGGCATAAGCAATGTGAGAGCCCATTTTTTCCGCTGTCTTGAACGATTTTACCGCGGCTATCTTTTCAATATGGAATGAATTGTTGTGGATGATCGCCAATGAGTCTTCCGGCATCTCATCTGCTTTTTTCTTTTTGATACGTGCTTCCCGCCTTTCGCTAAATGGGGCTTTTATCAATCCTACTGTATATTTCCCATCAGGAGAAAGAGTTTGCTTGTTGATCCCTTTGAGTGTCAGCTCCTGATTTTTTTTCAAGTTGTGGATGAAAAGAAGGCTGTCTCCCTCCTGCGGGCTGATAATAGCGCTGATAAAATTGCCGTCGTCACTTATAGTGATGTTTTGGAGACTCTTCCAATCGTCGTATACCGAATGGTCAAGCATTTTCTTCTGGGCGAGCAGGGTTGTACTTACACAGAACAAAACTATGGGGAAGCAGGGTTTTAGAAAAGATGAAAAGCGCATAGCCTGGGAGTTAGAAGTTAGAACTAAGAATTCTTTTAGGAACGAGAGGAGAGTCAAGCCTATTGAAACAATGCCGGGTGACGACAGAAAAAAATATCTTGATTCTTCTGCGACGAAAGTACAAGAAATCTTTGTTTTTTACAAACTTTGAAAATAATCTTATAGAATTATGTTATATTTGTAATTCGACTTACTTTTATTACGTAATTAAAAACTGAATCATCATGCGTAGAAAATCATTGTGGCTCCTTCTTGTCCTCTTTTTGTTCTCTTATACGCTTCCGGCACAACAGGATGTTTATGAGAAACCGTCGTTAAGCGATGAAAATTCCTGGAGTCTTATCCTTTTTCCCGATGTGCAGACCTATGTGAAATTCGATTACAATCAGCCGATCCTGGACTTGATGGTCGCCTGGGTGTCGAATAATATGGAAACATTGAATACAAAGATGGTATTGTGTACGGGTGACCTGGTGGAGCAGAACGATCTGTTCAATCCCAATGGTAAGTCTGCTAACCAGGCAAGTGTCTCCCAGTGGGAAGCGGTATCCTCCGCTTTTGGGCGTTTGGACGGACTACTGCCTTATATCCTGACTACCGGTAATCACGATTACGGTATTCTGAGTGCTGAAAATCGCTTCACCCATTTCGATACATATTTTCCACCGAATAAGAACCGTTTGAATCAGAAGATGCTTCGTGAAGTGGGGACGAATGTGGAAGGTAGGCCTACACTGGCCAATGCTACTTATGAGTTTGTCAGCCCGCATGGAAGAAAATTCCTGGTGCTTGTGTTGGAATTCGCTCCGCGTGATGAAACTTTGGAATGGGCGAAAAAAGTAATTGAAAAGGAGCAGTATAACGATCATACTGTTATTCTTCTTACGCATTCCTATTTGGATCACAACAACAACCATATAGTGAAGGAGGGGTATAAACTTTCCAATCCCAATTATGGGGAGGCAATCTGGCAGAAGTTGGTACAGCCCTCGAAGAATATCGAGATGGTGCTTGCCGGGCATATAGCCAAGCCTGACGATTTGCACGCTCATATTGCCTTCAGGGTGGATAAGAACGCCGCGGGAAAAAAGGTGAGCCAGATGGTATTCAACGCCCAGGCCCTTGGCGGTGGTTGGCATGGTAACGGTGGAGACGGTTGGTTGCGGATCCTCGAATTCCTGCCGGACGGTAAAACCGTGAAGGTGAAAACGTTCTCACCATTGTTCGCCATCTCGCCAACTACCCAAAAATATGCGTGGAGAACCGAATCTTACGATGAATTTACTTTCGAGCTGGATTAAAGGATTTTTGAAAATAATATGTAAAGTATAGAGAAAAGTTTAGGGTTTTGAATAGTTATAATCACAACATTACTTTTTGTAATACTTTTTTTATAAAACTATTCAGGGTTTCTCCATTTTTTCTTGCTTCAAGAGCAATATTTTTGTGTAATTCTGATCCTATACGAATATTCAGTGTTCCACTGAATGGCTTCTGCGGTTTCACTCCCTCTTGTTCGCAATCGGACAGATAGTCATCTATACATCCCTTGAAGTCTTCTTCCAATTCATCAAACGTGTTGCCTTCGTAAGTAAACAAGTGAGTTATACCCAATATACGTCCGTGAAAACATTTATCCGGTACGCTAAATTCTACTGTACCAGTATACCCTTTATATTCCAATATGTCAATGTTTATTGCTTTCATTTTTAATTAATTAAATTACAATCTTGAAGTAAGATTTTTATATCGTTCAACTGATATTGTTTTAAAATTTTACCGGGATGAGGCTTGTGCATTTTAAATTCTTTATCTAATAACTCATTCCGGAATCTTACTCTCGAACCACTTGTTTTTCCTGTTTTCACCTCTTCAAACCCCATCAATTTCAATAAGGTGACCGC
>JAAYFR010000187.1 GCA_012728155.1 Bacteroidales bacterium
ACAAGTTTTCTGTTGAGTTTAAGGTTGGGTTTCTGGTTCGCCCTAAACAGGAACAGAGTAACTTTACGATCAATACATGGATATTTGTACCGAATAGTCTGGATATCAATTCTGCCACCTATGAGAAAAGACATTTTTACAGGGATGTGAAGAGTTATATCAGATTGATAACTCCGGTATTCCTTTTAGATGAAATATCTAAAGGAGAGGCAATTCCTCTGAGGAATTTGGAGAGGACATTTCATAAAATGGCAGGTGACTCCACCGGCGCAACTATTAGAGAGTATGAATCCCAGATAAAAATGTTTACCGCGATCTTTAAAAGTGCTATCCGTAATGAGGTGGTTCTTTTACTGGATAAGAATGTCAAGGAGGATGTGGAATTTTTGGTTACCTCTTATGTGGAGAGCATCAGGGATATACTGATGAAATTCAGAGCTCTTCGGCAGATTTCCATGTTCCGATGATTTCTTCCGAATGCCTTAATTACTATTCTTTCGCAGATGAGTATATCAGTAATTTGGTCGACCAGAGGAGCTGTTATCTGATAGGCTTTTTACAGTCGAAAAAAAACAGGAGGTTTAAAAGATCAATCACTCTTCTCTCCTCGCTTTGGCAGGAAGAGGCGGCATATCGTAAAGAGAGGGGATACATTAGTGTCGATAAGGATAATCCGGTTAAAAATAGGGAATTTATTTTTCGAAGGAGGATATTGAAGAAATATATCGAAAGCGATCTCTTTCTATATGCACGTAAGAAGAGGGAGGGCATATTGGTGGAACAGGTCTATTATAGTCTTGCAGCCGGTCTCTCCATGGTTTTTGCCACTGCCATAGCTTTCTCGTTTCAGATGAAATTCGGCAACTTCACGATGCCGCTATTTATTGCTCTGGTGGTAAGCTATATGCTGAAAGACCGTATCAAAGAATTGATGCGTTATTATTTTGCCCACAAACGGCTTAACCGCTATTTCGACAATAAAACCAAAATAGGAATCAAGGATGCGTCTATAGGCTGGATCAAAGAGGGTGTTGACTTCATTTCAGAGGAGAAGGTGCCGGAGGAAGTGATGAGTTTAAGGAACCGTACTCCTCTGGTAGAGGCGGAAAATCGGATTACGGACGAAAAAATAATACTCTATCGTAAGCAGGTGTTTTTAGATCGGGTGGAAATAAGCAAAAACAGTGATTACCAGATAGCCGGAATAAATGATATCATGCGCTTTCATCTGTCGCGTTTCATGCAAAAAACAGATAATCCCGAAGAGGCGATCTATTATCTTGACGACGAAGGTGACTCCGTGGAGATATATGGTAAAAAGATCTACTATTTGAATATTCTCATGCAGTTGAAATTTGAGGATCAGGTCGATTACAAACGGTTCAGGGTAGCTTTTACCCAAGCAGGCATTGTGCGACTGGAAAATCTGACTTAGTGGCAGATCGCCTTTGGCTGTCTTGTCGATTTCATTACCGGAGAAGCAACATCACTATTCCACCTCGTAATGTTGATAGAGGAAATCGTTATAGGGAAAACGGGTGATATGGATCTCCTTCACCTTGTCGTAGATCATCTCTTTCAGGCTGTCGATATTCGTTTTCTCCTTGGCTGAAATAAAGAGGCAATTTTCATTCATTTTTTGCATCCAGGTCTGTCTCAATTCGTCGAGTGTATAATTCTCCCGTTTTTTTGGTGTGAGGTCGTCCTCATCTTTTGGCACATGCGAAAATGCATCGATCTTATTGAAAACAAGGATAGTGGGTTTTTCGGTTTCGTCGATTTCAAACAGTGTTTTTTCCACAATTGCTATCTGCTCTTCAAAGGCAGGATGAGAAATATCCACTATATGTATCAGGATATCCGCCTCTCGTACCTCGTCGAGCGTCGATTTGAACGACTCGATCAGATGGGTGGGGAGTTTGCGGATAAAACCGACGGTATCGGTCAGCAGGAAAGGTAGGTTCTCGATAGTCACTTTGCGCACGGTGGTGTCGAGTGTGGCAAAGAGTTTGTTTTCAGCAAAAACTTCACTTTTACTCAGCAGCGTCATCAAGGTGGACTTTCCTACGTTGGTATATCCTACTAACGCTACACGTACCAATTTCCCCCGATTTTTGCGCTGGACAGTTTTTTGCTTGTCGATATCTTTCAACTCCTGCTTCAGGCGGGCTATTTTGTCGAGGATAATGCGGCGGTCGGTCTCCAATTGGGTCTCTCCCGGTCCGCGCATGATGGTGCCTCCTCCCCCCCGTTGCCGTTCGAGGTGCGTCCACATACGGGTAAGCCGTGGCAAGAGGTACTGGTATTGTGCCAGTTCCACCTGCGCTTTGGCATGTGCCGTTTGTGCGCGCATTGCGAATATATCGAGGATAAGGCTGGTGCGGTCCATGATGCGGATTGACAGCTCTTTCTCGATATTGCGGAGTTGCCGCGCCGATAGTTCGTCGTCGAAAATGACCACTCCCACCTCGTTCTCCTCTTCTTTTACGTAGTTCTCAATCTCCTGCAGCTTTCCACTACCCACAAAGGTTACGGTATTGGGTATATCTAATCGCTGTACAAAACGTTTTATAGGGATAAGTCCCGCCGTTTCGGCCAGAAAGGCCAGCTCATCGAGGTATTCATTCACCCTCTCCTCATTCTGATCGGGTGTGATAAGGCCTGCTAAAACGGCATTTTCTTTTTTTATTTCGTTTGTAATGAAATCTTTCATATTTCGCCATTCAAATTTAAAACCAGAACCCAATCCCAGTGGTAACCAACAATTGGGAGTAACCAGGTATAAATTGGTATTTTAATTCGAAGTTAGCCCGTATCCTATAGGCAATATCGTATTGAAAGCCAAGTCCGAGATTTGCTCCCGGTCGGTGTTTTCTCCAGCTATTTTTACTGGCATTGTCGCTCTTTGGAGGATTGTACTTCCATTGAGAGTAGTGGAACCCGGCAATCGGATATAATGAGGTGGCGTAGGAAATCGGTAAGATATAGTGTGCATCGCCATCCGTCATCCACATACTTTCCCCTTTCACTTCCAAAAAAGAGGTGAATGATGGAGCGAAGCGAATATTGTTGGTATAATAGTAATGGGCATGTACACCGGCTCCCATGCTCTTGGTGGTTGCTCCATATCCCGCATGTACACCCAATCCGAAGGTGCCTTCGAATTGCGCCTGCATTCTTGGAATGAACAGCAGGGAAAAAAGGGAAGTTAAAATAAAAAATCGTTTCATATTTCTATTGTTCAGGATTCAAAAATCTACTTAGTCAACAAATCATTCCGCTTCCGAGACAGAGTTGCTTCTCCTTATCGTAAATCACCCCGAATTGACCGGCCGCGATACCCTGTATGGGTTCGGAAGAGTGGATGCTGTATAGCTCACCAATCTTTGAAATTTTTCCGGATGTGAACTCCGGCGTATGCCTTATCTTGAAGGTGATATCCTTCTCATCGTTAAAATCGCCCCAGATATCTTTGGTGATAAATTCAAAACCTTGCAGGTGAACAACTTCACCATACTGCTGTTTCGTATCGTACCCTTTGGAGACATAGACGATATTTCTCGCAATATCTTTTTTGATGACGAACCAGGGACCGCCACTCAACCCAAGTCCCTTCCGTTGGCCGATGGTGTGGAACCAAAATCCTTGGTGTTTGCCGAGGATATTGCCGCTCTCCTTTTCTACGATAAGCCCCTCTCGCTTGCCTAAATAGCGCTCAATGAAGTCGTTGTAGTTCACTTTCCCCAGAAAGCAAATTCCTTGACTGTCTTTTCGTTGGGCCGACGGCAATTTCTCCCGGGTGGCGATGGCACGCACCTCCGATTTAAGCAGATTCCCGATGGGAAACATCAGTTTTGATACCTGAATATAACTTATCTGTCCCAAGAAATAGGTCTGGTCCTTTATATGGTCTTTTGCTGTGGAAAGCCAGGTCAACCCATCCTGTTCCGTTGTGGTAGCATAATGGCCGGTAGCTATCTTGTCGAACTGATGACCCCATCTCTGTTCAAAAACACCGAACTTGATCAGTTTGTTGCACATCATATCGGGGTTGGGAGTCAATCCTCGCTTCACCGAATCGATGGTATAGCGTACCACACTCTCCCAATACTCTTCGTGCAACGAGACCTATTCGAAACGGCAGCCATATTTTCTGGCAATATAAGATACGATCTCAATATCCTCTTCGGAGGGGCAATCGATATAGCCATCTTTATCCTCCATCCCTATCTTGATATAGAAGATGGTAGGATCGTAGCCCATCTCCTTCAACTGATGTACCACAACCGAACTGTCCACTCCTCCTGACACCAACGCCGCTATCTCCATTTTACATCAATTTGTGACATACAAAGGTACAAATAAGAATTGAATCATGGAAAATGGAATTTATTGCTTAAAATAAACGGAAAAGAAAAAAATAGTATTACCTTTACAACTTCGGAATGGTATATCGATATGTCATTACTGAGATCATCTACTGCCGGACTTTTTAGATATCCGGTTGCAGTGCTCCCCGAAGTGGATTCGGGATTCGAGAGAGAAAAGAAAAAAAACGATATAAATGACTTACAGGTGGAATTATTCAGCCCTTACAAACGACCAAAAAAACAAAAAAGATGAATTAGCGAAAGAGTTAAATTTACATCCCGTCCTTGCGGAACTGCTTATCAAAAGAGGTATTGAGACAAAGGAGAAAGCAACCGGATTCTTGCATCCTAAACTCGAAGACTTACACGACCCTTTTCTTCTGCCCGATATGGATTTAGCAATTCGAAGGATTGAAAAAGCGCTGGGAAATAAAGAGCGAATTTTAATTTACGGAGACTATGATGTAGATGGTACTACTGCCGTTTCGTTGGTGTACAAGTTCTTTCGGGGAATAACAAACAATATTGATTATTATATTCCGGATCGGTATGATGAAGGGTATGGCATCTCGTTTCAAGGAATCGATTATGCCGTTGAGACAGGAGTAAAACTCGTAATCTCTCTCGATTGTGGCATCAAGGCTGTAAATAAGGTGGCCTATGCCAAAGAAAAAAACATTGATTTTATCATTTGCGATCATCATATGCCGGATGATCAACTCCCTGATGCCGTAGCAGTTGTAGATGCGAAACGGTTAGATTCTACCTATCCCTATAGCGACTTGTCGGGTTGTGGAGTAGGGTTCAAGCTGGTACAGGCTTTTTCACAACAAAATGGCTATCCTTTTTCAGAGATAGAGCCGCTACTCGACTTGGTGGCGGTAAGTATTGCTTCCGATATTGTTCCGCTGACGGGTGAGAATCGCATCCTGATGTACCATGGGCTGAAGCAGCTTAACTCTAATCCCAGCTTTGGATTGAGGGGTATCATTGAGATATGTGGATTACAGCGCAAACATATTACCGTCAACGATATCGTCTTCAAGATAGGACCGCGCATCAATGCCTCCGGGCGGATGATGAACGGCAAGGAGGCGGTGGACCTGATGATTGAAAATGATATGACTTCTGCCAGGGAGAAAAGCAAGAATATTGATACATACAATGAAAATCGGCGTGAGCTGGACAAGAAAATCACCGACGAGGCGATCACATATATCGAGAGCCATATCGAAATGATTCAACAGAAGAGCATTGTAATTTATAATGAAACTTGGCATAAGGGGATAGTGGGGATTGTGGCATCGAGGCTGACCGAAAAATATTATCGTCCGGCGGTTGTGCTCACCAAATCGGGTGAGATGATCTCCGGATCGGCTCGCTCCGTCCCCGGGTTTGATGTCTATAAAGCGATTGAGTCGTGTCGCGATATCTTAGAAAATTTTGGAGGTCATACCTATGCCGCAGGGCTTACGCTGCGAGAAGAGAACCTGAAGGAGTTCACCGAGCGGTTTAACATGCTCTCTTTTGATGGGGTAGAGGCGAGAATGATGTTGCCTCAGATTACGGTAGATGCGGAGATATCCCTTTCACAAATCACCCCGACGCTCATAGACGAACTCGATCTGTTCAATCCTTTTGGCCCTGAAAATGAAAACCCCATATTTCTTACCAAAGAGGTATATGATGCCGGGAACAGTAGGCTTGTGGGAAAAGAGAACCGCCATATTAAGCTGGAAATCGTAGATAAGACAGTAGAGAGGCCTTTCCCCGGCATAGCCTTTAGCCAGCATGATTTTTATCAACGCATCAAATCCGGGTTGCCGGTGGATATTTGTTATACTATTGAAGAAAACAGACATGGCTCCAATTTATTTACCCAGCTTATTATAAGGGATATAAAGGAGTAAAAAAGAGGGCGTTCGCGTATGCCACCGGATCTTTTCCATCATATACTTCGTGAAAATTGGGGATATTCCTCATTTCGACCTTTGCAGGAAGAGATTATCCACTCTATTTGGGAGGGCAGGGATACTTTGGGGTTAATGCCTACCGGTGGAGGTAAATCATTGACTTTCCAAGTGCCGGTAATGGCCATGAAAGGGATTTGTCTGGTGGTGACGCCACTGATCGCATTGATGAAAGACCAGGTGGATAACCTCCGTGAGCGGGGTATCAAGGCGGCAGCTGTCTATTCGGGTATGTCTCGGTATGAGATTATCACCACACTCGAAAACTGCATTTTCGGAGATTATAAATTTCTCTATATCTCTCCCGAACGGCTCTCCTCAGAAATTTTTATCACAAAGTTGCAGGCAATGGATGTATGCCTGTTGGTAGTGGATGAGTCGCATTGCATCTCGCAATGGGGATATGATTTCCGTCCCTCTTACCTGAAGATTGCGGAGATCCGCAAGCTGCTGGAGGGAATTCCTTTGTTAGCCCTCACTGCTACTGCTACCGAAGAGGTGGTTGATGATATCCAGGAAAAATTGCTCTTCAAGGAGAAAAATCTCTTCAGGGTAAGTTTTGAACGAAAGAACTTATCGTATGTGGTGAGGAGTGTGGAGAACAAGATGGGGGAGCTGACACATATCCTCCAATCGGTTCCCGGATCGTCAATCGTCTATGTGAGGAGCCGCCAGAAGACGTCGGAGGTTGCCCAGGCGCTACAAAGGGCCGGGATCTCCGCTAATTTCTTCCATGCAGGACTTTCCCATGAGGAGAAGGTGTTTCGTCAGAATGCATGGAAGATGGACGATTGCAGGGTGATGGTGGCTACCAATGCTTTCGGGATGGGTATCGACAAACCCGATGTACGCACGGTAGTCCATTTGGATCTTCCCAACTCACTCGAAGAATATTTTCAAGAAGCCGGTCGCGCGGGACGTGACGGTGAGCGCTCCTATGCGATTATCCTATATACGAAGAGCGATAGTGGCAAATTGAAAAAGAGGATAGCGGACTCGTTCCCAACTCGCGATTTTGTGTTGAGGGTCTATGAAGCATTGGGGAATTATTTCCAGGTTGCAGTCGGAGCCGGATTTAACGATGTGTATGATTTCGGTCTGCAAGAGTTTTGCCAGCCCTATAAACTCCCTTTCCTGCAAACCCACCATGCGCTTAAAATATTGGAGCTCTCCGGTTATATTGAATATACCGAAGAGATTGACGTACGTTCCAGAATACGGTTTTTGCTTTATCGGGACGATATCTATTCTCTCCATTTGGAAAAGGAGATGGATGCGCTTGTGCATGCCATCCTGCGGAACTATACCGGTGTTTTTTCAGATGATGTTTATATCGACGAATCGCTGCTGGCAGTGAAGACAGGAAAAAATCGCCACGAGGTGTGTGAGATGCTGATTGCCCTCTCCCGGGCAAAATATATCCGTTATATACCGCAGAAGAAAACCCCTTTTATTCTGTTTTCCACCTCCCGGGAAGAGACCCAATTCATCACTATTCCCCACAATGTGTACGAAGAGCGAAAGAAACGCTTTGAGAAGCGGATCTTCTCCATGATCGATTATGCGGAGAAGAGAGATATCTGTCGCAGCAGGATGTTGTTGCACTATTTTGGGGAACGCTCCACGGAAGATTGCGGATGCTGCGATGTCTGCCTGCGAAAAAGCGTAACTGGCCTGCCTAATTACCTGTTCCTCCAGATAGGGAGCAAATTGAAAGCCCTTTTACAACAGCATGAATCGATGCGGTTCAATGAACTGGTGGATGCAGTCTCGGTAGAAGATAGAGAAGAGGAAGTTGAAGAAAATAGGAAGAGGGTTATTTCTGTACTCCGCTTTCTCATCGATTCAGGTGAAGTGACACTGAATGATGATGTGGTTTCGCTGGAAGAAAAGAACAGTAACGGAAATACTCGGTAAGTGGCTGATAAGTAGTGTGACTCCGACAGGATTCAAACCTGTAACCTTCTGATCCGTAGTCAGATGCTCTATTCAGTTAAGCTACGGAGCCATTATTTACGGGTGCAAAAATACACTATTTTTGTCAAACTGCAAAGAACTGGGCAATTTATTTGTAAAAAGGAGAGAGGTGGCGGCTGATTGGAGAGAAGTTAAGATACTCTTTTTTGTCAATAAAAATCAGATAAATAGTTTGCTAATTTTCTGAATTATTGTAACTTTGCAGTCCGATTATTAGTTTTTATCAATTAAGAGTTTGATTCTTAGCTTCTTATTTACCAAAACCCACCTTAGCCGGGCTAAATAAGGGTAGTAAGGGTCGATTCACAGTAATTTACTAATTAAAAACAACAAAAGTGGATACACTAAGTTATAAAACCATTTCTGTAAACAAAGAGACGGCACAGAAAGAATGGGTTGAGATTGATGCCACCGGGCAACCGTTGGGGCGCCTCTGTTCAAAAGTAGCCAAGCTGCTGAGGGGGAAATACAAACCAAGCTTCACCCCGCACGTGGATTGTGGTGATAATGTGATTATCCTGAATGCCGACAAAGTGGAACTTTCAGGTAAAAAATGGACAGATCGTATTTATTTACGTTATTCGGGTTATCCCGGTGGACAGCGCGAATATACTCCTGCCGATTTGATGGCAAAAGGTCCCGACAGGCTTTTCCGGAAAGTGGTGAAAGGGATGTTGCCGAAAAACAAGTTAGGAGAGGCAATCATCAAGAATATGTATGTCTATGCAGGGAACGAACATCCCCATCAGGCACAGAAACCCAAAAAATTAGATATAAACAGCCTAAAATAATATGGAAGCAGTAAACGCAATAGGAAGACGCAAAGCAGCCGTAGCCCGTGTTTTTGTTACAGAGGGTACGGGTAAGATTGTGATCAATAAACGCGATCTGGAGAACTATTTCCCCTCTTCTATCCTTCAGTTCATTGTAAAGCAACCGCTCAATACCCTGAACGTAGTAGATAAATACGATATCAGGATCAATCTCGATGGTGGTGGATACAAAGGACAATCGGAAGCCGCCAGGTTAGGGATTGCCCGCGCATTGGTGAAAATTAATGCGGAGGACAAGCCTGCACTGAGGGCCGCCGGTTTCATGACTCGTGACCCCCGCGTGGTGGAACGCAAGAAACCGGGACAACCCAAGGCAAGAAAGAGATTCCAGTTCTCCAAGCGTTAATACTCTGGCACTACCCGGCCGTTTGAAGATCTCATGTTAGATGGATCGTCGTTATCGGGTTATCGCCAAATGACGTTTAGTATCTAAATCGTAAGGACGTTATCCTATATCAATGAAGAATTGGAGTAATTTACCTTGCGATTCGGTTTGGAAAAGAATGTAAACGAATAAATTAAAAAACAAAAATGGCAAAATTAGAATTTGACCAACTTCTGGAGGCTGGAGCTCATTTCGGCCACTTGAAAAGGAAATGGAATCCCGCAATGGCTCCCTATATTTTTATGGAGCGTAACGGAATTCATATTATCGACCTTCATAAAACGATCGCCAAGGCAGAAGAATCTGCTGCCGCTTTGAAACAGATTGCCAAGGCGGGAAAGAAAATACTTTTTGTGGCAACCAAAAAACAGGCAAAACCTGTGATTGAGGAGAGAGCGCAAAGCGTGAATATGCCCTATGTGATTGAACGCTGGCCAGGTGGCATGCTTACCAATTTCCCTACAATCCGCAAGGCGGTGAAGAAAATGAGTAGCATCGACAAGATGATCAAAGATGGCACGTTCGATACCCTCTCAAAACGTGAGAAACTGCAGATTACCCGTCAGCGGGCCAAACTTGAAAAGATGTTAGGTTCCATTCAGGATCTTACCCGTCTGCCGTCAGCAATTTTTGTGGTAGACGTGATGAAAGAGCAGATTGCAGTAAAAGAGGCTGAGCGCCTCGGTATTCCTATATTTGGTATTGTGGATACCAACTCCAATCCCTCCAATATTGATTTTGTAATCCCTGCCAACGACGATGCAGCGAAAGCAGTTGACATGATTGTAGGATTCCTTTGTGACTCTATAAAAGAGGGCTTGGAAGAGCGTAAGGTGGAAAAAGCCGATGCTGCTGCTGCCGAAGAGCAGGAGGAAGAGGTTCCGCAGCGTAGAGAGCGTAAATCGAAAGCCGCCAAGAAGGAGCGAGTGAAGAAAGAAGATACCGAAGCGATGAAGGCAGCAGTTGTCAGTAAATATGCCAAAGACGCAGAGGTTGACGAATAAAAATTACAATAAAAAAAATAGATATATAGAATATGGCAGTAACAATGGCAGATATCCAACATCTTCGCAAAATGACCGGTGCGGGGATGATGGATTGTAAAAATGCACTGAATGAGTCAAACGGAGATTTTGATGGAGCGATGGAGATAATCCGTAAAAAGGGACAGGCGGTCGCTGCAAAACGTGAAGACCGCGATGCTTCTGAAGGTTGCGTATTGGCAAAAACTGAAGGTGATTTCGCTGCTATCGTAGCGTTGCAGTGCGAAACTGATTTTGTGGCAAAGAATGAAGAGTTTGTAGCTTTGACACAGCAAATCCTTGATGCGGCTATCGCCCACAAACCGGAAAATCTCGAGCAGCTGCTTGCGCTGGAACTTCCTAATGGTTCCGTTTCGCGGTTGATTACCGATAAGATCGGCGCTACCGGTGAGAAGATGCAATTAGGTTTCTATGAGCATATTACGGCTCCTTATGTTACTTCTTATATCCATATGGGTAACAAATTGGCCACCATCGTAGGTTTTAACAAGAGTGAAGTGGATGCGCAGGTTGCGAAAGATGTGGCCATGCAGGTAGCTGCCATGAATCCGATTGCTCTGACTCCCGAAGGGATTCCGGCCAACGTGAAAGAGAAAGAGCTGGAAATTGCACGTGATAAGGCGCGCGAAGCCGGCAAACCGGAAAACCTGCTTGACAGGATAGCTGAGGGAGCATTGCAGAAATTCTACAAAGAATCTACGCTTCTCCAACAAGAATATGTGAAAGATGCCAAGAAGACCATCGAGCAGTTCTTGAAAGAGAATGATAAAGAGTTGCAGGTTACTGCATTTAAACGTGTAACATTGAACGTGTAAATTGATTTACCGTTGAATAACTACCTATAGAGCGCTCTGGAGATTTTCTCCGGGGCGTTTTTTTTAATTCTCAATTGCCCATCAATGTTCCACGCCCCAATCAATCTTTTTCAATCTCATTGGATCTTTTAGGGTGTGAAGCAGATCAACGAAGCAGGAATTATCTTGTGACCCAAGTAAGCACATGATCGGGATAGACCTCGTAATCAATTGTGAAAGTGTGGTTGAATTGGGTCTTGGTCTCCGTGGCGGTTATTATTCCTTTGGTTGAGGGGGTGAACGGATGGATATGGAGGTGGTGCTTGAAATGAATTTCACTTTCTTCCATCAGCTTGAACAGGCTCTCTTTTGCTGACCAATGTAAAAGTTGATGTACTGTCGTTTGTGAGGGGTCGATGTATTCATCATCGCCGACGAATTTGTGGGCTACCTTGTTCACCCTTTCAGATCGGATCTCGATATCGATTCCTACCGGCTGGGTTTTATGGAGATAGATGGCGGCATAATCTTTGGTGTGAGAGATGCTGATATAGTAACTCCCATCTTCAAGATAGGGCTTGCCGTCTGTCTGGTTCAGGATGGTCT
>JAAYFR010000188.1 GCA_012728155.1 Bacteroidales bacterium
GCCCCCAGGTGATCAAAGCCCTGATTCACCAGGGAAAATATGATCTGGTGAAGGATGCTGAAAATGATACGCTTATTTTCAGGAACCTGAATGAGATGGTGAAAAAGAGCGGAGATGTGGTGGAAAAGTCGGTATTGCACTCCATGTTGGGAGAGCTTTACTTGCAATACTATCAGAAAGATTCTTGGAATATCGATCAGCGTACGGCATTGGGGGATTTCGTGCCGGCCGATATGAAGGAGTGGACCCGCAATATCTTTTATGATAAGGCAGCGGAGCATCTGGCTGCTTCTGTGGCTGCAGAAGAAGAGCTGGTAAAGGCAAAAGTGGAAAGCTATGCTACCGTAGTGGGATTAGGGAAAGATTCGAGACGGTTTTTCCCTACGATGTACGATTTCCTGGCGCGCCGTGCCATAGAACTCTTCGCACCTATAGGAAGTGGAGAGGAAGTGAGTCGTTTAATTCTTAGAAAAAATATCCCGCTGGAGTCGTTGTTTGCACCGGCCGATCAGTTTGTAATGTTGCCGTTTGATCTCCAACAGGGAGAATATGCGTTGTGGCCGTTGGTTTATTATAAAAGATTATTGGCCTCCCTGCAACAGCGAGGGATGGATGGTTCACTTTTGCTGGTTGAGTTGGAAAAATCGGATTATCTGAAGAATATGTTTTATGCCCTCCACGCCTCTCTGGCAAGGCCTTTAATGGAGGAGCTGCTGACAAAATGGGATGGCAACGAAATGAGTGTGGAGATTATCGATAAACTATCTGAATTTTATCTCCAGGAAATTGGCAAGATGAGTAGCCAAGACTCAATTCAGCGGAAAGAGAAGACCCGGGAGCTGTATGAGCTGTTGCAGAAAACAATCGTCGATTTCCCGAAATATGAACGAATCTTGATATTGCAGAACAAACTTTTGCAGCTTACACAGCCCTCTTTTACTGTTACAGGAGCAAATACATTCTCCAAAAGGGGGGATAAAGAGTTGAAAGTGAATTTCCAAAATATCCAATCACTTACTGCAAAACTGTATCGTATCAGTTCACCTACTGATGTACTGGAAGAGAAGTCGAGATATGGCAGAGAGGTCATAGGTGAACGGCTGTTTGTCAAGGATATACCGATATCATTGCCGGATCTGCCTGCCTATTGGAGCGGAGAAGCATCGCTATCGATCGAGCATGACCAATTGGGGACTTATCTGCTGATTTTCAGCTCCTCTCCGGAGTCAAAAAAGGAGCAGGATGCGGAGTACTATTTTTCAGTTTCCGACCTGACTACTTTTGTCCGCAGTGTGTCGGAAAACCGGTATCACTTTTTTGTGGTAGACAGAACTACCGGTATGCCGGTACCCAACGCCAAAGTCGATATATATAAATTGCCCGGCAACTGGAACAACTCACGGCTTACGCTGGATCAGTCGATTACTACCGACAAACTGGGATTGGCCCTCTATGATAAGAAAATTCCCAATAGAGATGTTTATTTCCATGCTGTTTCGGGAGAGGATAGAGGGGCAATGTTGACTCAGTTACCCTGGGGATACCCCGGTTATAATATGGGGGAAAGAAAATCGTGGGAAACTGCCGAAATCTATACCGATCGAATGCTCTATCGCCCCGGACAGACGGTTTACTTTAAGGTCATCAGCATCCGCAAGGGAGGTGATGAAAATGACGCAATAATTGCCGGTAAATCCATTGATCTTGTCTTGTGGGATGCCAATGGTCAGGAAGTGTCGAGAAAGAAGATGACCACCAATGAGTTTGGATCGGCTGCCGGTGAATTTGTATTGCCCCAAGCACTATTGCCCGGAAATTTCAGGCTTGACGTAGCCGGGGAAAATAGTGCCTATTTCCAGGTGGAGGAGTACAAGCGACCCACTTTTGAATTGACATTCAGTAAGATAGAAGGGAGCTATCAATTTGGCGAGGAGATCAGGCTGAAGGGAAAAGCGGAAAGTTTTTCAGGCATCACTTTACAGCAGGCAAATGTGGAGTATCAGGTTGTGCGCCGGCAAATGTGGTGGCGGATGCCGTCGAGGGAGACGGACTATTATGCTGCGGGGAGTGTGATTACGGCAGAGGATGGCAGTTTCGAAATATCCTTTACACCCGAAAAGCCGCAAGGGCATCATCTCTCCAGCGTGATGTATGCATTTGAAGTACAAGCCACAATGACCGATAACAACGGAGAGACGCAAACCGCCATCTATGTGGTAAAGGTAGGTGACAACTCGATGAGGTTGTCGCTGAAAATGGCGGATCGATGGGCAAAGGAGAGTGAAGAGGAAATCGTTGTCTCAGCCCAAAATCTCGATGGTAAAGATGTGGCTGCTGATGGAATCTATCAGATTTTTTCTCTTCAGGAGGATGACTCTATGAATCGACTGGTGGTAGAGGGGAGATTCGCAACGGGAGAACAGCCTGCCTTGAGAAAGCAGTTGTCCGATTTGCCCTCTGGAAAATATAAGGTGATATTAGAGTCGAAAGATGATAGTGGAAATCTCATAGAAGAGGAGAAAAATATCATTCTCTTCTCCTATTTCGATAAACGTCCCCCCGTGAAGACCAATGATTGGTTCATCGTGAAAAATGCACTTTTTTCACAGGAGAAAAATCCGGAAGTGATTTTTGGGGTGTCGGAGAAAGTGCATCTGTTGTATGAATTGTGGCAGGGCGACAATCTATTGGAACGAGAGTGGATCGAGATGAAGAATGAAAATCGGCTCTTCTCATTTCCCTATAAAGAAAAATATAAGAATGGGGTCTCCTTGATGCTCACCTATGTGAAAGATGGGAAGTTCTATAACCATCAGATAGATTTCAGGGGCGAGCGGAAAAAAGAGGATCTGAAAGTCTCTTTGGATCTGTTCCGAGATAGGATCCGACCGGGAGCAGAGGAGGAGTGGCGGATTACGGTGACCGGAAGTGATGGCAATCCTGCGATAGCGGAAATATTGGCCTCGATGTATGATTTTTCACTCGACAATATTCATCCGTCACGAGAATGGAATCTTTTTACCTCCTCAGCCCCACAATACTATTTGAGGGTGAGACAGGGAAGTGACCAGTCGTTCAAAAGAGAGATGGTCCATAGCAATATTCCTGTGCAATGGAGGATCGTTGACCATTTTGAGTACGATCATTTTAACTGGTTCGGCTATTCTATGCAATATTCC
>JAAYFR010000019.1 GCA_012728155.1 Bacteroidales bacterium
ATATTGAGACCGATCACACACTTCTCAAACAGATACTTACCAATGTAGTTTCCAACGCCGTAAAATGTACGCTGCAGGGCGGCATCACCATCCGGCTGGAGGAGCAAGGGCAACTGCTCTTTACCATTATTGACAGTGGCGTCGGGATGGATGCCAACGAGCTCCCGGAGATATTCAAACCTTTTTCCAGGATGCAAAATCCGTTGCAGACCGAAGGGAGTGGTTTCGGCATGTATGTCACAAAGGGATTGGTTGAACTGTTAAAAGGAAATATTGAGGTGACATCGAAGAAAGGAGAGGGGACCTCCGTCGTAATCACCCTCCCATTCCAGCGGGTATCAAATAAGGTCATCAATGGAGAGGAGAATCCTGAGCTGTCCGGGAGCAGCAAGAGGGCTCCCTCTAATCTTCCTTTCAAAAAAATACTCCTCTTCGAAGATGACCTTCCATTGGGGAATATGATCAGTGAATATCTTACGCGCAACGGATATAAAGCCACGTTATGCAATCATCCCGACAATGTCAACCGTTTTCTAAAAGAGGTTTCCCAATTTGATATCGTTTTCACCGACATGCATATGCGCCAGATAACCGGAACAGATATCCTCTACAAAATCCGGAAGAAAGGGAGCCGGATACCGATCTGGTTGATGACGGCAGATGACGACTATACTATGGAAAGGGCTTTATCGGAAGGATTCTCCGGCTTGGTCAGAAAGCCCATCAACATGAGCCGGCTCACCGATATCCTGTCGAAGGGGAGAAAAATCCAATTTCCCCAACTATCCACTCTCTTTCAAGGAGATGAAGAGGCCATCAAAGATATCCTCGCCGGTTTTGTCGATTCAACCGATAGAGAGATGGATACCCTGGAGAGTTACATTGAACAGGGAGAGTTTGCAAAAGCACAACAACTGAGTCACAGGATCTATCCCTTCTTGGAGCAACTCGATGCCGGTCACCTTTGCGTTGCTTTACACAAAATGGATCGGTTGAGAGGAGAAGACAAAGTGGCCTATCCCAGCTGGAAAGAAGAGTTGTCAAAAACAATTGAAGAGATTAGAAAATTCAGTGCCGATATCCGTAGGGACTACCTGTCATGATCATAAGTCGATATTATATTGATGCATCTTATTATAGAGCGTTTTCCGGTCGATCTGAAGCAGAATAGCCGCCTTGGTCTTGTTCCCTTTCACTTGCGCCAACGCTTTCAATATCTTTTCTTTTTCTTCCTTCGGTTCCGCGACCAGCGAAAGATTTACTTTCGGCAATAGCTCCTCTTTTTTCGTGGTGAGCAGTGGTAAACTGTCAGGAGTAATGGTGTTTCCCCTTGTAAAAAGTACTGCTCGGCGGATCACATTGCGCAGTTCCCTCAGGTTGCCAGGCCAGGAATAGCTGTTCAATACCGACAATGCTTCCGGAGAGATGAGTTCCACCTCACGGCCAAGCTCCCTGTTGGCCTCTTCCCTGAAGTGATCGGCATAAGAGAAGATATCTTCCACACATTCGCGCAACGATGGCACCCTGATCATAAACTCGTTCAGCCGATGATAGAGATCTTCCCTGAAATTCCCGTCACCAATCGCTTTCTCCAGATTTTCATTGGTTGCGGTAAGAATACGCACCTCTACATCCAAATCGGTAGCACTACCCACCGGCCTTACTCTTTTCTCCTGCAAAGTACGCAGCAGTTGCATCTGCACGCCATAAGGCAGATTGCCCACCTCATCAAGAAAGAGGGTGCCACCATGTGCCTCCCTGAAAAATCCGCTCTTATCTTCTATCGCGGAGGTAAACGATCCTTTCTTGTGACCAAAAAGTTCACTCGGAGCCAATTCGATAGACAAGCTACCACAATCTACTGCAATAAAAGGGGCATCGGCCCGGTTACTGCGGGTATGGATCAGGCGGGCCACATGCTCCTTTCCGGTACCGCTTTCACCTGTAATCATCACCGCCATCTGGGTGGGGGCTACCAAATCGATGTGGCTGTACATCTGGAGGGAAAGTCTACATTCTCCTTTCACAAATTCGCTAAGCCCAACAAGGGATTTTTTCTCACTCAATTGTCTTTCAGGCAAGCGGTTATTTTCCTGGCGCATTTCAAAAACAGCTTCAATTTTTCTCGTAAGGATATCGGGGTTGATCGGTTTTTCCAGGAAATCGAACGCCCCCAATTTAATGGCCGACACGGCTGTCTGGACTTCACCATAACCGGTCATGATAATGACCGGTATCGCAAGACCTGCTTCGTTCAACCAGTTTAGCAACATAATACCGTCGCCATCAGGCAGGCGCAGGTCGGAAAGGATTATCTGATAAAGATCCGATTGAGAAAGCTCCTCCCGGGCCGCCATCATGCCCGAGCACAGTGTGACCGAAAATCCATTTCGTTCGAACCATTTCTGAAGCATAGCCCCAAAGGAACGATCATCTTCAACTATCAGTATTCTTTTGCTATCCACCTATCCAATCAGTTATGGCGTAAAGATAGCAGTTTTTCAAAAAAATCAACTAATTTTGATCTCAAAAAAAAGATTCTATATGAACAATCTTCCATTACAAGAAACCGGATCAAGGTTAAAGAGGGTACAACACGCTATCATAGAGAGGCAAGCCGATGCTTGTATCATCACTTCATCTGTCAATCAGTACTGGCTCTGTGGATTTATTTTCGACGGTTTTATTTTCCTGTTTCCGGAGGGAGAGCCCATCCTATTTGTAAAACGCCCTTCCCATATCAGGGACGAACGAGCCAAACAGATCCGCAAACCCGAACAGATCCCCGATATGTTGAGGGAAGAGGGGAAACCTTTACCTGCACGTATCCTGATTGAAGCCGATCAACTCTCGTTCAGCGCAACTACCCGCCTGCAGGCAGCGTTGGGTATGCCGGAAGTCAACAACATTTCAGCTGAACTAAGGAGGATACGGGCAGTAAAATCAGAATACGAACTGGAACAGATACGTGAAAGTGCCCGAATTCACACCAAAGTGTACCAGTTGATCCCCTCTTTGTATTGTAAGGGAATGACCGATCTGGAGTTACAGATAGAAATTGAGCGACAGATGCGGCTGCATGGGTCGGTGGGCATCTTCCGCTCTTTCGGTGAGAATATGGATATCTTCATGGGAAGCATGCTGGCCGGCGACAATGCCCAGGCGGCTTCACCCTATGATTATGCTTTGGGTGGTGAAGGAATCACACCGCTCTTACCGATAGGAGCCAATGGAACTCCCCTCCTTCCGGGGAGCACCTTGATGGTGGATATGGCAGGGAATTATCGCCCATGGATGGATGATATGACCCGCACCTTCGCAATTGAACATGCTCCTGATATTGCCTATAAGGCGCATCAGGTATCCATTGACATCCACAATGCCATTATAAGAGATTTCCGTGCCGGAGCCCTCTGTTCCGAGCTCTACTTGTTGGCAGAGGAGATAGTCAACCAAAACGGTCTATCTCCCTACTTCATGGGCACTCAGCAGCAGGCCAAATTTATCGGCCACGGCGTTGGCCTGGAGATCAACGAACCGCCTGTCCTCACCCCCCGTTCGCAAGAAGCGCTGGAACCGGACATGGCATTTGCCCTGGAACCTAAATTCGTACTGCCCGGCATCGGGGCGGTAGGGATAGAGAATACCTACATAGTGCATGAATCTGGTTTTGAGAAGATCACTCTCTGTGAAGAAGAGATCGTGGTATTATCGTAAAAAAAGAGAATATAATCAGAAACCGTATTGGCTTATCATTTATCCTTTTTTTATTACCTTTGCCATTAGAAGAGGGCGAAGAATTTTTTATGCCTCGATTAGAAAAGAGTGATAACCAGACTTATTATTAGAAGATGAAAAAACGTACTATTAATTTTATGTTATTGACGATCACATCCCTGCTTTGCGCAGTGAGTAGTCTGTCAGCCCAAAGCCGAATTTCTTCAGAATATCTGAAAGGAGCTGTTCCGATGGAAGAGGGGGAGATCGTTTTCCGCAAATCGTTCAATGCGCCGGGCATGAGTCGCGACTCACTGATGAGTCTTACCCGGGAGTGGATCAACGGAAGGGAGAATCAAGAAGAGAACCGTTCGTGCAGGGTATTGATTTTTGATGAAGAAAAAGGTTCCATCGTCGCCGGATGCAGCGAAAAACTTGTTTTCAGATCCTCTATGTTCTTGTTGGATCAATCGGATATTAACTATAATATCCATGCGATCTGTACTCCCGAATCCGTAAATATGACAATTATCAGAATTAGATATAAATATGATAATGAGCGGTATACTGCTGAAGAGATCATCGCCGACGAGGTAAGTCTCCGCAAGAATCAGACGGAAATTTCAAGATCTTCACAAAAATGGAGGATAAAAACGATTGACTTCGTGAAAGATCTATTCAACGATTATCATATTTTCCTTTCCGATAAGAAATAAGACGATATTGGCTGTTTTATCTGCTATTTGAAAAAGCTGTAATAATCTATGTTCCCGTCAGCGTCGATTAGTTGATAGCGTGCCAACACAGCATATTCAGCTGCGAAAGAAAAACTAAACATTCCTTCCCTATTGTCATCGTTGTTATTAAGCTCCCAGCCGGTCAACAGGTTGGAAGGCAGAAAGCCGTTATGGAGAAAATGGTCATAACCATAATCGAGGTTCTTCTGGAAAGAGTCGATATAACTACCCACTTTGGAATACCAAGGATAAAAATCCACATAGGCTCTCATCAGCACACCATTGAACCAGTTATTGAAGCCGTCTATCTTATAGCTATAATATCCATCCACTTCCCGATCTTTTTCCGCAAAAAAGGAGAAACTCGCATCCGCCAGATCCGACCCTTCCGTCAAGTATTTATTATTCCCTGTCACCCTGTAGAGATCGGCTGCACCCGAAAGCATGGTCCCACTATTGTAGGTGAAGGGTGTTCCTCCCCTGTCGAGGCAAATAATCCCTTTTCGGTATGTAACCCCATCGATTATTTCCAACTCGGGTTTCCCGGGAGTACAGCCGCCCATCATATCGCTGTATACGCCATCTTCCCGGATCAGGTACTGTTTTTGCCAATTGTAGATCTTTTTGGCGAAGGCGAGGTAATAATCGCTTTTCTTCATCTGTACCGTTTTTCTTGTCTTGCCGTCTTCAGGATCGATATAGCGATGTGTCACCTCATCATTTTTCCCTTTATAGAGTTCATGGAGCCAGACCAGAGGGCTTACCATCGGCCCGTTACTGCAGGAATGTTTGGTAACATATCCCGGTCCCCAGGGAATTCCTCCTATCTCTTTCCCGTTCTCACCAATGGTACAGTCCCACCCGTCGAGCACATATTCAGTCAGATATTCCGCTTTTTCAAGATATTGCTCTTCACCGGTCAGTTTATAGGATTCCAGCAGCTCACGTACCAGCCACATCTGGTCGTCGTATACATTCTCAATCCCTTCTACTTTTGCACTGCCTTTGGATGCTCCCCGGTGCACACCGTAAACCGTCCACTCCCCGGTACCTGTATAGGAGGTCAACGTAAAAGTGCCCAGATAGTAATCAGCGTTGTCATACAGTTTTCGGAGTTGCTCTTTATACCGGTCGAAATGAATTTTATAGAGCGAACCATCTCCTTGTTCTTGCTCCATTTGAAGCGCATGAAGGATCGCATTGACCGCCTCTATGGTACTCGTATACATCCATATACTTCCTACCTCGTCTGAACGCACATCAGTATAGGGATTGTAATACCGGGCCATTGCCATTCCGCTTCCTGTAAAATGAGCTGCGAACGCGTTATCCGCGAGTTCAATCGCCCGTGTCAGGTTCCTTATCGTAAGGCTCTCTTTCTGCAGAAGCCCTCCCTGCTTACGGTTTTCCGACACAGTCCCTCCACAGATACAGGTTAAGAACCAGAAGAGACTTCCTATTGTAATAATTTTCATTTGTTATCGCCAGAAAAAATCTTTATTATACAATCCCAAAGAGACAAAGGCAATCTCTCCTCTCCTTTTTCATGATCTTTATTACACAAATTTCTCCCGTTTCTGGAGGTTGAGGAAGCCGATCATCAACCAGACAATGCTACCGATTATCAGGAAAAGGCGGTTTTTAAGGATGATATTCTGCCAAATCAGGGGATGGATGTCGGTAGGCGTGGAAAACGGATTCAGGAAGAGGTTCCAGTATGCATTTGCCCACTGTCCGTTGCCGCCGACAACAATAAAGAAGAGAAGCCCCAGAACAATCATAATCACTGCCGTACCATTGCCGCTCCGGGTGATGGTGGAGAACATAAAAGCCAGGTTACCGAAAAAGAGCATCGGAAAAATAAGCTGGGCAGCCATCTCAAATATATTGACAGGATAAAGCAAGATACGGGCTACGTAGGCAAAAAGGATCAGGATAAGATAATTGGCCAGATAAATCATCAGCATACGCACTCCCCACACCTTATAACGGTAATTGGGTATGCCAAAGATAATCTCCAATATCCGATTATCTTCATCATTCTGGATACCGAAGACAATCGGGTAGAAAATAAGTAACAGGCAGGGGAAGAGCAACAAGCCATAGATCGACCCCTCGTTGATCTCCGCCCTATTCCATGCCTGCTGGAACATGAAAAAGGCAAAAAAACCAAAAGCAGCCAAAAGAAACCAGAAGAATTTACCGGCAAATATAATCTTCAAATTATACCGGACAATCCTGGTCACCAACACCCTATATTTTTTTAAATTCATTGCTTCAGATATTTTTCAACAAACATAAGTAAGCATCCTCGAGATTGGCTTCTACCGGCACTGCTCCCGGAAAGGGTTCTTCCACCGAGATATAACGCACCTGTATCTTCTCCCCATCCTGGATATTATTCACCACCAGCGATTTATCTAACTTCTCCTCAAACGACTCCTTATCGATCAGGAACTTCCATACCTTACCCACCGCCATATCCACCATCTTCTCGGGCACGCCGAAATATTTCAACTCCCCTTTGTCCACCACCACCACCTGATTACAGGAACTGGAGATATCTTCGATGATATGGGTGGAAAAGATGACGATACGCTCTTTGCTCAACTCCACCAGCAGGTTACGGAATCGGATCCGCTCGCGGGGGTCGAGTCCCGCCGTCGGTTCGTCCACCACAAGGATACGGGGTAGATGCAATAGAATCAAGGCAATCCCTATCCGCTGTTTCATTCCACCCGAGAAAGAACCAATCTTGTCGTCCATACGTTCATGCATATGTACTGCTTTCAACACATACTCAATC
>JAAYFR010000189.1 GCA_012728155.1 Bacteroidales bacterium
TTCTTATACAAGACCGAAATGATCCAGAGCAAGTCAAAGCGGAACTTCCAGTTCTCCAACAGGCCGGTCAAAGAGATTCTTGATCAAGTGCTACAACCGGAAGGGCTGACCTATACTATTGACGATAATGTCATTATCATCAAACTGGATGAACAACCCCAGCAAAAACCCGAGACTGGCAGAACCAGAGAAATAAAGGGTCGCGTTCTGGATAACGAGGGGATCCCGCTTATAGGTGCAGGAGTTATGCTTACCGAAAATACCGCTATTGGTGTTGCGACAGACATCGATGGGCTCTTCACCCTTAAAATTCCGGCAGCGATAGAGAGGCCGGTATTGCGATTCACCTACGTAGGGATGAAAACAATGGAGAGGAGGGTATCCGACAATATGGAAATTCAGATGGAGCCCCTGTCAACGGTACTTGAAGAGGTGATTATTGAGTCGGGGTACGGTCTGGTTCAAAAACGTTCGGACATGGTTGGAAGCGCTTTTCAAGTCGACTCAAAACAGATTGAGAATCTTCCTGCGGCACGCATCGACAATATGCTTGAAGGATTGGTCCCAGGGCTGGTGATCGGATTCAACTCCGACAGTGCCGCCAACACCCGTCCACGTTTCAGCACCCGTATCCGTGGAGAAGGATCACTTACCGCCAGCTCTGAACCGATATGGATTGTGGATGGGGTGCGCATGTATACCGGAGGGAATACCAATCTGATTACAGGAGTTGAATCTGCAATCAGTCCTTTATCCTATCTGAATCCCGACGATATTGAAAGCATGACCGTACTAAGGGACGCATCTGCCGTCTCTTTGTATGGCGCCGACGGTTCCAACGGAGTGATTTTAGTCACCACAAAAAAAGGAGGGTCAGCAAAACCCATATTCAACGTGTCACTCAATTCAGGCATATCACATATCAACAACTCCCTCAAATTCAAAGTCCTTGATGCGCAGCAATACATGACCCTCGCGAAGGAATCGTATCTTAATCGCTACGCTGCCACCGATCCGGATATGCTTTTCTTTCCGTTTCAGGATGTGGAAAATAACGCTTACAGCCAGACAGATACAGACTGGTATGACGTATTCTACGACACCGGCTACTACACGCAACTCAACTTGTCTTTCATGGGGGGAACGGATAAAGTCCGGAATTATTTCTCCACCTCGTATTACGACGGCGAATCCACTGTGATTGGCAATAATCAACAGCGTTTCTCGGTACGCCTGAATAGCGATGTTCAACTCCATCGACGGATTAAATTCTCTTTAAAATCGGGATTCTCCTATAATATAAACACGATCTTTTCGCCGGGAAGCGACTATTATGAATTCCTGCCTATATTTTCTCCGTACAACGATGATGGTTCATTCCGTTTGTACAACAGGTATTACAGCCAAGACTCCAATGGTGAAGCAGTAATCAAAGATTACCGTTTCTTCAATTCGGTTGCAAAGCGCGAAGAGAATGATTTCATCCAGCGCGCCTTTGCGAATAATACAAGCGCTTCGCTAAGTTTTGAACTGATGGATGGCCTCAGCCTTACTAGCCAATTCGGCCTCGATTTTCAAAATGTATTGGAACACCGTTACAATGCCATGAGCAACTGGTCGGGGAGAAATATCCTTGATGGTGGAAAAGAGGTGGGATATGCCTACAGGAATAATGCCAACACCTTGTCATGGAACATAATTGAGCGACTCAATTATAACAAGGTATTCGGGAATCATGCTGTCGGGGCATTACTCGGCTTTGAGGCCATGTCGAGGGAGAATAGAAA
>JAAYFR010000190.1 GCA_012728155.1 Bacteroidales bacterium
CTACAGACTCTCAGTGAATCGTTTTGATGATACAACAGGTTCATGGTTGCCGGGTCGATATTACACAGTGAGACTCCCGTTTCAGCTACTTCCAGTGTCTGAACGATATTGAAATCAGGAATTTCTCTAAGTTCGAAATGTGAACCGACTCTCAGCAGTAGTTGCTCCGGGTGGGAAGGTAGGAAAATGGCTCCCTTATAATGCCTGGTGTCGGTATAGCGCAGCTTGGTGGCTGTTCCGTCAATCTCGAAGATTTCTATTCCATTTTCCGATGAAGCACAAAAATATTGCCCATTTTCCGATACAGAAACATGATCGGGGATATCATAGATGGTAGGATAGGTGAACGGAAATTGAAATATTTTTTCTCCTGTGAGGCTGTTAAAAACATGACAGCTGTTTGACTCTTTCTGCACGACAAAAAATCTATCATTGCTCGTCAAGGCTGCTAAGCGGGTATGTATGTTTCCGGATAACGGTTTGATGATGACTGGATTCACAAAACGGCTGTCGGAAAAGATCCATGTCTCTTCGCCGGTCATCGCGGCAACCGTGGAGTTATGGGGGGCGGAGGCTATCTTTCCGCCATATAAAAGCCCCCAAGGATTGCCTTTTATCGGTACCGAGTTGATCTTTTGTAAGGATGTCGCATCAAAAGCGACCAAATCATCGTAACTGCTCGTGTATATGATGTTATCGGTACCGTTATATGCATACAAGGGCCAGTTGGGGATATCGAGATAGATCCCTTGAGTGAAGTTTCCATAAGCAACTTTTTTATTGTGGAAATTGTCATACTCCCCTATTCTCGGTTTAACTTCCACTATGAATTGACGGGTCTTTCCCCATAATTGAGGGATCGTAATGGTGGTGTCCTGCAGGTTGGAGGCTATGATATTTTTATCATCCAAAATAATGTTAAACCGGCCGTTTGCGAAAGGTTTGTCCCAATAAACACGGAGATTATTAAGATCTATATCTTCGAAGTAAACAGCAGGAGTTGGCCTATCTATTGAAAGCGTTTCTCGAAATACCATACCATCCTTCAGCCGGGTTTTTACTTCGTAAAATGCATACCCACACACATAACCATAATCCACAAACGATTTTTGTGTAGCATTATAAATGGTGATATCGCTCTCTTGGGTTAATCCGGAATGGATAGTGTAGCTTTCGATGAAACTCTCCGGAATGGCATTATCCCAAAACAACTCCAGAAATCCCTCTTCGTTAACGCGGTAATCTACTTTAAACCGATCTTGTGGGTTGTGTATGACACGAATGTTCCACGACAATTCTCCCGCATATCCCTCCATCCCCACCATCTCGGCCAAACTGCCGGTGCCGGAACTGAAGGCTGCACCTATCGTCAATTTATGCATCCCCTCTTCAACTTGATCGGGATAGAAGACAAAACCTATGGAATTCCCCCACATATTGATCAGCTCTTCTTCATCTAATACAACAACAACCTGTTTTAAATCATTCGGGGAATTAATTCTTAATGAAAATGAAGTGGTCTGGTACAGATATATTGTATCGGAGGGATCAATATCATTCAATGAGATCTCAACAGGAATTTGATCTTCAGGAGGAGTCAAATCCAGGAAGTTACTGCCGCTTGGGCCATATTCACAAGCTGTAAACAGTAAAATTGCGACTAATAGTATAAAATTCAACTTGTTCATCTTGAAAATTCATTTTAGCGGTAAAACAAGATAACTCCTGCGTATAGTCGAAACCCATCCCATTTTGAGTCAATATCTGTTTTTTGTCCGGATAATTTCATCTTACCGAGAAAGTCGAACTCGTATCCTCCTCCTAATGAGAAATGCAACCAATTGTCGATGCGATATTTCATTCCGATGGTGGGTTCGAGATATAATCCGACTCCTTTCAATTCAGTGATATTTTTTTGGGATTCAGCATAGATAGTCAGCTTTTCTTTCATATTAAGATTTGAGAACAGCGCACCCGGACTCATCTGCAGATAGAAAGAGAAAGGAGGAAGCCCGGTATCAATGTAATATCTGTAGAAAGCCCCTACACGATACCCGTTCATGATCATATCCACAGTCATTGAACCGGAGTAGTCGGCCCTGTGCAGGCGCCCTCCGGTTGTAAGGTATGAAAAACCGGTTCCAAAATGATGCTGTCCAGCTGTATAACCCAACGATGCCGAATGGGTGACATAATCAGGAAACCAATCAGTTGCTTTCAGCCCATAGTGGTTCGTCATTGCATCCAACAAATTCTTTATATCCTCTAATTGATAAGAGCCGTAGCCTATGGAATAATCAATGGTCCATCCCCGCGTAAAGCCCTTTTGTCCGTATGTACTCACTATAAAGAATAAAAACAGAAGGGTAGTTATGATTGCTCTCTTTTTCATTAGTTTTCGCTTTTGAGTCGCTTTGTCAATCGTCGTTATAGTAACTTCTATTTAATAATAGCTGCAGATAAATTTGAACCCTTGGCATTTACCGGCTTGTCCCGACAAGCCGATGTTACTTGTTAAACCGTAATCCGACTGATAACCGGATTGTATTAAGCCCTTCAATCGTCTTGTCGGGCATTGTTTTGTTGGTGGTAATCCCGTTCACGGTTTCCTTGTAATTCCTGAATGAACCATCTATTGTGGAGATTTTGAAGCCGAGTGCCAGGTCGTCCGACAACCCGATGTCGTAACCTATCGACATATTGGTGCCTAATGTGGCAGCGGTTCTTTTCGAGAATTGATCGCCATCGAAAATCACACGGTCGGTATAGCCCATATAACCAAGTCCGATAGCAAAGATCCAACAGTTCTTCTTCCGGGAATCGAAAAGCCGGAGTAAATAATTTGTTCCAAAATAATTGAAGGCGATATTTTCTTTCAATATGCCTGAACCGACATAATTGCCATTGTCATCACTTAATGTGGCATGGCCCAAACTATTACTAAATAGTTGTTGTGATGCCATAAGCTCTGCTCCCATCATTTCGGTGAAGAAATAGGCAGCCTGGATATCGTAATGAAATCCCGATTTTAATTTCTTGAAATGTCCGTGCCAATCAGGCTCTATGTCGTCCGCCAATTTAGGAGTCCTGTATTGCCAGCCACCGTCAGCGGCAAGCCTGAAACGGGGATAAATATCTTTGTACTTATAATCAACCGGCAGTTCCGATTCTTCGAAATAATCTTTTTCTTTTGCGGCTATCTGATCTACGGATAGCAATGTGTTCCTTATTTCATCGTTATGCTTGAATGTGAAATGGACATACTCTTTTGTGGTTTTAGTGATTTTACAGTGGATGGAGTCGCCGTCGGTTGTTACAATTAAATCTTGTGCTTGTAATTTTAAAACCATCGACATCAGGATGATCGAAAAGATGAATGGCTTCTTCATGAGTTGATGTTACTTTTTAGTTTTTTTCTTTTGTTGCATCGCGTTATATTCGCGTCTCCCGGTAGTGTCATCAATTATTTCAAGTTTGGGACGACCTACCAATGCGCCCATCGTAACACTACACCGGATGTAATACTCTTTTCCAAATTCAATTTTGATGGGGATTTCTGATTTTGCTTCCATTTTTGCCCACAACGAATTGAAACCTTCCCTATTAATTTTTATGGATTCATTGAATTTGTTTTTTACACGGCAAATGATTGAATCTCCCAAATGCAAATCATAATTGACCATTGCCCCCGGTCCGCCGGTCCGATACACATGGAGAATGGCATAATCAGCACCGATCAACGTGCTGTCAATATCGGTTGTAACCGCATAATTATCGATATTGTCCACTCTCAGCACATCCGTGGTAATCCTGTGGCAGCTACTCCACACATCGGGTAACGAATGTTGGGTGATTTTCAAGGCATTTCCGCCCACTTTCCGTGCTTCAATTTTTGCTTTTTCAATTACAGTGCTGTAATCGCAATTGGTTGAGAAACCGGAGTCACCTACTTTGATTGTCCCCAATTTCTCCGAGTTTTCCGGTGTTTGTTCGTCTATTTCAAACACCCTCACTTCCTGCTTGTAATCAAGCGGAGCATAGGTCCTCTGAATGGACGAACTCAGTTTAGCACCACAAGAGGTAAAAAATAGGGCACTTCCTATAATAAAGAAAACATCGATTTTCGTGAATTTTTTCATACGATTATTTTATTTTTTCCTTGTCGGTGTATGGAACTCGCGATAATCATGAACTTGGGTGTAATGATGTTCATGCTCGTTTCATACGATTATTCTATTTTTTAGCTGGCAAAGATACAAAATTTTAGTGGAGTGCCCACTGATTTGAATTGAGCTCAAAAGTGGGTATTGAATTAAATGAAATAAATTTTAGATATATTAGGTGATAAATTACACTATTGTAGTATAAATAGTGTATATTTGTAGTGGATCTATTTTATGGGAGATTAATCAAACAATGATGAGTACAAATAATCGTAAAAGAACCTATATCTCCAAGGCAATTACCGTATTTAAACAAGAAGGTTTGCGGCTATCATTGGAAGAAGTTGCCGGAAAAATGGGTATTACAAAAAAGACTTTATACAACCACTTTGTTTCCAAAGAGGAGTTGATGAAAGCATGTATTTTATCCATTTCGGCTGATATGCAGGAGGCCATGAGGGGGTTAGATGATTCAGCATTTTCGGCAATTGAAAATCTGCGAACGAGTTTTATTAAGATAAATCACTTTTTCAATGCGCTAAGCCCGATTTTTTTCTACGATATAATGCGTATGAATCCGAATGAAGCCACAGCGGAGCACCTTATCGGGTCGGGTTTATTTAAAACCAAAATGAGTGGAAATCTAAATCAGGGAATTCGAGAAGGAATTTACAGGAAAGATATTGACGTGGAATTTTTCAGCAGTTATATTTCATATTCGGTATTCGGTTTTTATATCAACAGTATGATCAAAAATAATCTCCATATCCCGAAGTCATACTTTGTTGATGTTACGGAGTACAATCTGCAGGCTATTGTTTCTGAGAAGGGAAGACAATTATTATAAGAATAAATAGTAACGCTATGAAACCACAATGTATTAAAACGGCAAGCCTGATATTTGTGTTTCTCCTTAGTGTGATGAATCTCTCTTCACAGCAAATATTCACTTTGCAACAGTCTCTTGAGTATGCCGTTGAAAACAATAGAAACCTAAAGAAGAGCCATTATGACAAGGAAAAAGCAGCTTTTGCACGTCGAGAAGTACTGGGTGCTTTGTTTCCGCAAATCAGCGGATCGGCAAATCTGAACGACAACTTGAAAAAGAGCAAATTTATTATGCCCAACTTTATAAATAGCATGCTGCCACCCTCCGCACAAGATCCGGATGCTGCCAAATATATGACTATTGAAATGGGTACCAACCTCAATGCCAATGCTGGCCTATCACTCACCCAGCAAATTATCAACTTCTCACTTTTCAACACCTTGGAAATTGCCAAAGCGGCAGAAAAAATGGCTGCTTTAGGAGTTGAATCGAGCGAGGAAGAGGTTATTTATCAAACTGCCAATCTTTTTTATGCTATTCAGTCCTCCGAATATGCGGTTGTGCAAATGGAAAAAAGTGTGGAGCTGGTCAGTAAAATGTTGGAGGCGATGGAGGTGAACTACAAAAACGGGTTGGTTAAAAAAATAGATGTTGACCGGCTGAAAGTAAACCTTGTAAATCTGACCACCCAAAAAAGCACAATGATAAATAGAGTGGATGTGCAAAAAAATCTGTTAAAACTGCAAATGGGCTTCGAAATAAATAACCCTATTAAAATTCAACCAATTAGTATTGCCCTGTTTGAAGAAAAAGCAAAAAGTAATGTCAGGTTATTGTTTGATATTGAAGGTCAGACCTCTTATCGGTTGTTGATGGAGAAATGTAATATGGCAAATCTACAGAAAAAATCTGCCGTTTTTGAAAATTTACCTATACTGTCGCTGATGTTCAATTATCAATATAGCGGAATGAGCGATGAGTTTTTTAGAGGTGAAACAAACTATTGGTACCCGACATCAGTCGTTGGATTGAATTTGAGAGTTCCTATTTTCAGTGGCGGATCCCGACGTGCTAAAATTCATCAAAACAGTATGGAAATTCGTAAAAATCAAGAGGAGATTGAAATACTTGAGCAGTCGCTGAATATGACATTCATAAATGCACAGATGAAATTAGACGATGCACATAATACAATTATAGTACAACGTGAAAATCAGAATCTCGCCGAAGAGGTGTTCGCTGTGACAGAGAATAATTATGCTTTAGGATTGTCCTCCATCTCCGATATCCTCAATGCAAGTCAATCGCTCGTACAGGCGCAGATGAGTTATGCCAATGCATTAAACGATTATTTAAAAGCGCATATCGAACAACTGAAAGCCAGTGGTCATCTACACAATTTATTAAATGAAAAGTAACAAGAAAATAAGAAGTGTATGAAAAAAATAATAGCTATAGTATCAGTTTGTGCTGTCGTCGCAATCATGGTGTTTATTCTTGTAATGAATAAAAAGTCCACCAAAGGAAAAACACAATTTGTGGCCGATATTTCATCTGCGGTTGCCGTAAAAGCAGTTGAAGTGAAAGAGAGTACCTATTCAATGGGATTTTCGTCGAGCGGTGTACTACAAGCGTTGCGCGAGCTGCCATTCGTGTCGGATATATCCGGACGTGTTGTTGATATTTACGTGGATGAGGGAAGTGCCGTCAGCAAAGGGAAAGTATTAATTGAACTCGATAATGAAATGCTTCGTGTTGATGTAGCTTCGGCAAAAGCTACATTTGAAGGAGTGAAAAAGGATTATGAGCGATTTAAAAATGCGAATGCTCAGGGTGGTGTTACCGACCAGCAGTTGGATAATCTGTACACACAAATGGTGATGGCCGAAAGTCGCTATATCATCAGTAAACGTCATCTTGCCGATGCCTCAATAAAGTCACCAATTGCCGGAACCATAAATAAACGTTATGTAGAGGTAGGAAGTTACCTAAATCCCGGTGCAAAGTTGTTCGATATTATTGATGACTCGCAGTTGAAAGCAATCTGTTTTGTCACCGAAAAAGAGATCATCACCATAAAAAAGGGACAGGCGGTAACACTCGTCAGCGAGATTTTTCCAGATGAACTCTTTACCGGAACAATTACTTTCATTGGTGAAAAGGCCGATCGATCCCTCAACTTTCCGGTTGAAATAACCTTGGTAAATAAAAAAAGAGAATTAAAATCGGGTATGTTTGTATCACTCTATTTTAACTCGGATACCCAAAAAGAGGGAGTTGTTATTCCTCGTAATGCTATCAGTGGAAGTGTACAGGCGGCAAATGTGTTTGTTGTGGAAAATGGGATTGTAAAAAAGAAGCCTGTTGTTGCTGGCAATATGGTTGGCGAACAAATTGAAGTAGTACAAGGATTGCAACCCGGCGATAGTCTAATTATTGGAGGTTTGATAAATATTGCAGAAGGTTCAAAAGTAAGGTGTGTTCAATAAGATGCGTTGTTAATCAAGAAAGAATATGAAGATCTCAGAATTATCAATAAAACGTCCTATTTATGTCATAGTCTTATTTTTACTGTTGACTGTATTTGGATATCTGAGTTACAAGAGCTTAAGTGCGGAATTGATGCCTAAATTCACGCCACCTATACTCAATGTGCAGATTATTTATCCGGGTGCTTCGCCCAGCGAAGTGGAAAATTCGCTTACCCGAAAGGTAGAAGATGCCCTTTCGAGTATGGAGGGGATTGACCAATTACAGTCGTTTTCATTTGAAGGTATGGCGATGCTTATTATCTCGTTCAATTACGGGAGCGATATTGACAAAGCTGTTACCAACGCGCAAAATCTTATAGATGCAAAACGTGCCGAACTGCCACGTGACATCCTTTCGCCTACTATTTCAAAAATATCGGTGGATGAAAAGCCTATTCTTATTCTTTCAGCCACTTCAAATATGGAATCGACCCGTTTTTTCGATTTAGTTGATAAACGTCTCCTTCCGGAATTATCGAGGATTCAAGGGGTGGCTAAAATTACGCTTGTAGGTGGTATGCAGCGTGAGATACAAATTAATCTCAAGCAAGATAAGCTAAAAGCGTTTGGATTGACTCCTTTGATGGTGCAAGGTGTCATTCGTGCTGCCAATCTTGATTTCCCGACCGGGTATTTACATAGCGATGAGTCGCAAACCGCTATTCGACTCTCAGGTAAGTTGGAGAATCTGAATGAACTGCGTAGCTTGGTGATTGGCACTACACCAACAGGCGCACAAATTCGCCTCGCTGATATAGCCGATGTGTCGGACATCGTGAAAGATCCGGTAAAACTTGGGCGGATCAATGGAGAGGAGGCGATTCTTATCAACCTCCAGAAACAATCTGATGCAAACGCTATAAAAGTGAGCGATCAGGTGATGAAAACCATTACGCAACTGCAAGAAGCTTACAGTGCGGAAGGTCTGCAAATTGACGTTGCACAAAACACGACTACCTTTACCCGCCAATCCATCAATTCTGTTATCACTGATTTGATGCTTGCGATCTTATTAGTTTCGGTGGTGATATTGCTTTTCTTACATAATTTCCGTAATGCGATTATTGTGATGGTGGTTGTGCCGGTATCGCTCGTGGCGACCTTTATCGGGATGAAACTGTTTAATTTCACACTCAATCTGATGTCGTTGCTGGCCTTGTCGTTAGTGATTGGCGTGCTGGTAGACGATGCCATCGTAGTGATCGAAAATGTGTATCGTCATATTGAAATGGGTAAAAACCGGGTAAAAGCCACCTTTGATGCCTTAAATGAAATAGGCTTCACGGTAGTTGCCATTACAGTGACAATAGTGATGGTATTTTTACCTGTAATTTTCACAAACACACTCGTATCAGATATTCTACGGCAGTTTTGTGGTGTAATAGTCATTTCTATTTTAATGAGTTTGTTGGCAGCGCTTACTTTAGTGCCACTTTTGACTTCAAGATTTGGAGATATAGAGAAAACCAAAACCGGCAGTATCTTCGGGAAAATTCTGAAAAGTTTTGACAGTGCAATCACAGGTTTTAGTAATTGGGTTGCTGAGATTCTGAAATGGGGGTTGGGACATAAACGCTGGATAGGAGTGGTGGTACTTGCTATAACAGCGGCCGTTATGTCGCTGTTTCCTCTTGGATTTATCAATTTCGAATTTCAACCATTCATAGATCGGGGCGAATTCATGGTGCAATTGGAGATGCCGAAAGATATCTCTATGGAAGAATCTAACGCTTTGGTCCGTCGTGCCGAAAACTGGTTTATGAATCGCCGGGAAGTGGAAAATGTTGTCACCATGGTGGGGTTGACCAGTGACAATACGCAAAGCACAAAAGGAACACCTTATCTAGCTGAGTTAGATGTAAAACTGAAAAAACAGAAAGAGGGGACAGATACATATATTGCTCGAATTCGCAAGCCGCTGTCTGATTATTTGATGGATGCCAAAGTAAATATCTTTAGCGTAAGCCTGACAGGAACAGCGTCAAAAGCAGCAGTGGAATATATTATAACAGGCAATGATGTAGATTCAGTCATGTTGTTTGCTGAAAAAGCGTTGAACGTACTTGGCTCTATCCCGGGTGTGATGCAACAGGAGCTTTCAGTAGAAAATGCAACACCTGAAATTACCGTGAAAGTAAACCGAGAAAAAATGTCGGAACTTGGACTTTCGCTTGATAATGTGGGAATGATTATGCAGATGAATTTTCAGGGGAATAACCAATTGAAATATACTGAGGGGAATTATGAGTACGATATCAATATCCGTGCCGACAGAATTTATCGCCAGCAAGCTGAAAACGTAACAGACATTGGCTTTGTCAACAGTCGTGGAGAGATTATTAAACTGTCTCAATTTGCAGAAATAACACTTGGTACAGGTCCCAACCGATTAGAGCGTTTTGACAGAAACAGCTCTGTGACACTGCGCTCACAAGCATTTGGTGTAGCTCCTGGCGCAATCGCAAAAGAGTTCCTGGCGCAAGTTGATAAGATGCATAAACCAAGTGGATTGCATATTGTGGCTACCGGCGATATGAAGAAAATGAGCGATTCAATGAGCGTACTTACCACAGCCTTGCTCTTGTCGTTGTTATTGATTTATTTTTCTATGGTTGTGTTGTACAACAACTGGACTGATCCATTCGTCGTAATGTTCTCTATACCATTCTCCATCGTTGGTGCAATTCTGACATTGGCACTTACTAATACTGCCATGAGTATCTATGCTATGTTGGGATTAGTAATGCTTGTGGGATTAGTGGCCAAAAATGCCATTTTATTGGTTGATTTTACAAATGATGCACGTGGCAAAGGAAAAAATATTGACGAAGCGTTGATCCAAGCGGTCCGGATTCGCACACGCCCTATCCTGATGACTGCCCTATCAACCGTTATCGGAATGTTACCGGTTGCCCTGTCAACAGGTTCAGGAGCGGAACTGCGTAACGGTATGGCATGGGTAATTATTGGGGGAATGACCATGTCGACGCTCCTGACATTGGTAGTGGTACCTGTGGTTTACAAAATTATGCATCCGGTACGTAAGGAGAAAAAAGAAAAAATTGATATTGAAAAATTGATGTATGCGGACTTCTCCGCTACCAATTCTTTGTAGGTTCACCTTTACATTTGTCAAGTTGCGAAATTGTGGATTGAAGATATTTTTGTTTCAAATAAAAGAGGGAAAGATTAATCGCTGGTTTTCAAAAATAGAAGGAAGCAACTAAATAGCCCTCAGTTATTTATAAATATTCCGACAATAAAATGTCTATGTCGGAAGGTTTAATGCCCTTATCCGTTGCAAAGATAGTATTTGCTTCTTTAATATCCAATGTATTCTCACCTCTTGCTGTTATATGTAATGTCAGCAAGTCGTACAAATTTGGTTTTACCATCGTTGTCATTGATTTGTTGATAAGGGTTGTGGAAGATAGATTGTGATGCACATTATTATTGGTGGAAGGATTACTTTTTAAAGAAAGGTCTGTCCAGATAACCTTTTTTTCATAGAGGTCAATAATCATGGGTATGGCAATTCTTGCGTTGGCGGTTAAATCAAATTTATTTTCAACCGTCAATGGATCATAGATTTCACCGCTATTTGGAAATTGCCTGACCATAAAACCCGCAAAACAAATTGGCAAATCGCAATAGAGTTGGTTGGTGTATGAGTTTATACTCATTAATAGATATCTTATTCCCTGTTTCAGGCATTTCGAAATCTCAATATCTATAAATTCAGACGCTCCCTCAGGTGCTGAGGTGATGTCGCCACTATGATAACCTCCATCTTCTTTGAGATTATAATAAGCAATCGTCATTTTGTAACCACTGTCGGAATCTAACGCAAGTACGGACAAATCTAAATCTGCCCGGTTGTTTCCCTCTTTCCAATAGATAAAAAAGCGAATAGTGTCGCCAACCGGTACATCTATTTTACTTCCTCTTGAAATTGTGTTAAGTGCTTTTGATGCGGAGCGTTGTGAAAAAGGGACAGTATAGTTTTTCAGATCCTCATCAAGATACACTTTGCCAAGTGGCTTATATTTTCCAAATTTTTCAATCAGCGTTTCATCACAGATTGAAACGACCGCTTGGCAAATTTTTTCATCTATCACCGGCAGGTTGTTATCAATTGCCTTGACTTTCCCTACATCTCCTTTTGGAAAAAAAACTCTCAATTCCCTTCTCTTGTTTCTTTCGTTGAAATGAGTTTTTACTTGCAACAAAACTGGTGTGGACACTGTTGAAGCAACCTCCCGAAAGTTGGAAAGTATATTCGCGGGATTATCAGACAATCGTATTAAGTTGTCCAACCGTCGGGCAAATTCTCCCGGTCTCGATTTCAGCAAATGAGTGGTAAGCGGAATATCTTTTTCGATTAATGATTTTTCAACTTTGCTGTGAAACGTTTCAAATGGCTTATCATTTCGAATAATGTCAAAGGCATCAAAACATTTGGGGAATTGTTTCTTGTATTCAAAAGGGTGGAGTCTCTCACCCAAACGTTTCCACCGGTTTTTATGCCTCAACATATCTTCGGTAATGCAGTCCATATTTTCAAGTGTATGCAACAGCAACCTTCGATTTCGTTTGGAAATATTTTTGAATTTGCTGTTTTGCGACAGACTTATATCCCCGTCAGAGATAGCAACCGCAATCCGCAACAGGTCGGTTGCAGTTTTTGCATGTTGTTTTATTTGCTGTGCGGCCTCGATATTGTTTGACAACAAACAACCGATATAAAAGGCAGCATTCTCTCGATGTGGAATCTCTTTGGGCGTAAGGTCGAAAATTTTTCTGTTGTATGTCTTAACAAACCATTCAATATCTTTCTTGTCGGTTTCCGAAATAGAACTGTTTGCACTTAAAAGCCTAGTGAAAATAGCATTGAAATCCTCCTTGTTGCCAAGTTCAAGAACATCCAGAGCTATCTTCTCCTTTAAAGGCTCTCTTTGCTTTTTCTCGTAATTTGGCATATGTCTTTTACCCATCCAGTCGCCTAAATAGTGCCAAAATGCGTTTGTGTAGAGCTCCTCCTCACTTGCCTGCTTTACCTGTTCAGGAAAATTAGGATACATCGGTTTAAATTCTATGTGGGCACCCCTATTTTCTTTTAAGTCCGCAATTAGCTGCTTGTAAAAGACTTTCACTCTTTCAACGGAAAGAGTTTCCACCACTTCAACCAGTTCGGCAGAGAACGTGAATCCGAGGTTCTCAATATTTTTGAGCAAATTGAAAATATAATTGTGTGGCAAAGTGCTGTTGCCTTTGTCAAGATAAATCTTGCCTTTTCGTCTTATATATATTGAATTGTTCATCTTGTGTAGGCTGTTTTAAACTTTATTTTTACGCACCCATTCCATCACATTGGCAGGAGGACGTTTGGCAAGGAGTTCACGTTTCATAAAATCCATATAGGGTGCCACATGGGAGAAAAACTTATAATATCCCTTGCAGAGGTAATTCAATCCTTCGTTACCATACTTGTCCTGTATAAATCTATTTTTGGGACATTCGCCATAACAGGCAAAAAGCATGTCGCACTCACGGCATTGTCGCGGCAGTTTGTCGAATTTATCATTGCCGAATTTCAGCTGTTCATCGGAATAGACCATGGCGGTAAGCGTTTTGCTGTAAATATTTCCTAACCGGTATTCCGGAAAGACGAAGTGGTCGCATGAATAGACATCGCCATTGAATTCCATGACACCCGCATGTCCACAGGTCTTGGCCATGGTACATACACCGGGTTGTTCTCCTACCCAATTGGCCAAGGTGGAATCAAAGATCTGGATAAATATTTTCCCTACATCCTGTTTTACCCATTCATCGAAAATAGCGCAGAGGAAATCACCCCATTTTTCCGCATCTACCGTGAAAGGGGCCAGTTCCACCTCCTCCTCTTTTTCTTGCGCGGTAGCCAGCTTCATTGTAGCGTTGTTTTTGCGTAAGCGCTCCACAATCGGGGTGAATTGAAGGAACTGGCATCCGATCTCTTTAAAAAATCGGTAGAACTCCAACGGGTAATCCACATTATAATCATTGACTACCGCCATGCAATTGTATTCCACGCCATGTTTTTGCAGGAGTTGTATCCCTTTCATGACGCGGAGGAAAGAGGGCCTGCCCATTTTATCGCGCCGATACTCATCATGGAAATCCTGTGGGCCATCGATCGATATTCCTACCAGAAAATTGTTCTCTCTAAAGAAAGTGCACCATTCATCGTTGAGTAGTGTACCATTGGTCTGGATGGAATTGTCAATCTGCCGCCCGCCCGCATATCTTTTTTGCAACTCCACCGCTTTCTTATAGAACGAGAGAGGGCGCATCAGCGTCTCTCCCCCATGCCAGGTGAACATGATCTGGGGCACGGTTTGTGACTCGATATATTGTTGGATAAACCGCTCGAGAAGTTCTTCGCTCATAAGCTGATTTTTTCCGCCGTAAAGGATTGCTTTCTCCAAATAGTAGCAGTAATCGCAATGGAGATTACAGGTAGCGCCTATCGGTTTAAGCATTACATACATCGGTTTAGCAAAAGGTGCAAAAGTGGACATGTCAATAATATTTTGATAAGACAAAGATATTCAATTTATCCAGCTTTCAGGAATAGCTTCATATCCCTGCTTTATTTCATACAATTCGGGAACATTTCTAAGAATCCATTACATTTATCATAATTCAGTTCATAAAAATTTACACCCAGATTAATTGCTTCTTAATAAAGTCGCAACTGTCATGATTAATATGGTCAATTTTGTTGTCTGCACGGTCTTTCTAAAATGGCTGTTAGCAGCAGCCATTTTCACCTGTATCCTTTTTCAATAATTGGTGTCTTCGATAACATCGTGTAATACCCCACAAATCTTTTCGACTTCCGTTCGCCCTCTTTCCATTACGCGAAGAGGGTGTAGAATATACTCTGCACCCGTTTTGTCTTTTTGACCTTTGTGTGCGGAAACTGCTATTTCTATGGCTTTTACTAATGTTGACATATTCAATTATTTTGCTGCTTGACAAAGTTTTTCACAATACTCTTTCGTCTTCGTCCATAAAATGGAAATTATTATCGACCATTACAATCTATTTTTTTGAATCCATTTTTTTTAGTTCTTAATTTTCCACTCTGTCGCTGTTGCTTAAGGGTTGCTTTTGAACTAAACCTTCGGTAGCTTCGCTGTCTTTTTGAATGTCTTGCAAAAATAGACAAATTCCACCTACTTGCAAGGTCACTCTAACAAAAAAATTATGACCTTCAAGAAAAAAGATTATTGCTTTTAAAAAATTGTTATTTGATATTCGGAACAACCGCGTTTGTTGAGCGACGCTTTAGCGGCGTGTTGTGAATTGCTTTCAAAAAATTGGTATCTTTGATATTCGGAACAACCCTTATATTGCGAGTAAGCGATGAGAAAAATGAAAGTGTGTTTTGTGCGGGTGCCATAAAATTAAAAAACAAAAAATGCGGGTCGGCAAAAAATAAAACTTTATCGGGTTGGCTGGTGTGGTTGGCAGTCATTCCGATTAGTCTTTCATTTCTGTCTTTGTATGTCGTCTCGTCAATTTTCATGTCGCTGTCTTTTTCTTTTAGGCTTGTTGGTAACGTCTGGCGGCTTGGCGCAGGGCGGGGGAACACAACTGTTCGCGCGGGTGTGAACGCTTGAAAGTCCGACAGGACTTTCTGCGGGCATACACCCCGCC
>JAAYFR010000191.1 GCA_012728155.1 Bacteroidales bacterium
AAGTTGCCAATAAATACAATGTTGGAATCGACTTCTCCATCCTGAAAGATATCACCGGTCAATTTGAACTCTTCGGCGAAAAACGCACCGATATTCTTCTCCAACGGACGAGTATCCCTGCATGGCAAGGAACCCCTATCGGTAATATTCCCAAAGTAAATATGGGGGAAATACACAACAAGGGGTTTGAAATTGAGTTGGGATATAACAAGCAGGTAAATGAAGACCTGTTTGTCAGTGCCAAAGGCCAACTATCCTACAACCGGAACAAGAGAATCGCCATGGACGAAGTACCACGCGACGAAAAATATGCCTATCAATACCGCAATACCGGTTATCCTATCGGACAAAATTGGGGATACGTTATTGACTGGGAACAGGATGGTGGCTACTGGACCGAAGAGGCATTGGCAAATCCCGACAGGGTAACATACGGCTCCGGAACTCTGATACCCGGTGATTTTGTCTATAAAGACCTCACTAATGATGGCGTGGTCGACGATAAGGACATAGCTCCAATCGGGGTGGGAAATATCCCCCGTTACAGTTATGGCGTATCGTTATCTGCCAATTGGAAAGGATTTGACGCATATATATTCTTCCAGGGATTGGCTAAATTCCACTCAACTTTCGCGTCACAAGGTGTCTATGAAAACACCCTCGAAGGGACATTTTTTCCTTATCATAAAAAATACTGGACCAAAGAACGCTGGGAAAACGGAGAAGAGATCACCTATCCCGCACTACACAAAGAAGGGTCACCCAACCACCGGGCCAATTCATTCTTTGTCTTTGACAGGAGCTTAGTCCGTTTGAAAAATTTTGAAATCGGCTATACGCTCCCGGCAAACTCACTGAAAATGTTGGGGATTTCCGATTTAAGGATCTTCGTGAATGGACAAAACGTATTTACTTGGTCGCCAAAATTCAGGCCGTACCATCTCGATCCTGAAAATGACGACTCTATCGGTTATCCGCAAACTTCCATTTTCAGTTTTGGAACGAATATCAAATTCTAAATTTATGAACCCGATAAATTGACAATAATATGAAGAATAATATGATAATTAAAACCCGAGGCCTGGCATTGCTGCTGATGCTGTTTCTTTTTTCCTGCTCCGATATATTGGACCGGGCTCCCGACGGAAAGATATCCATAGAGGAGGTCTTCAGGGATGATGAAAAAACGGCGGCATACCTGAATACCTGTTATAACTATATTCCGACAGAAGGACACAGATATTACTTTTATATGCGTGGTCCGGTCGACTGGTGTGATGAAGCATGGGATACCGACGCTGAAGCGGAGACATGGATCACTTCCGGACAACTCTATAGCGGTAACGTATCGGCAGCATCCCATTTCAATACACAATGGTCAGAGGCAGGTAATGGTAATTACTGGGCCCGGATGTGGACCGCCATTCGCAAATGCTCGGTATTCCTCGACAATATCGACAACGCGAATGTGAAGAGCGAAGCAAACCGCGCACGGTGGAAAGCGGAAGCGCACCTGCTGCGTGCCTATTACTATATGGTATTACTCAAATTCTTTGGCACCGGGTTGCCTATCGAAAGGACAGCGCCCAGTTATACCGATGATTTTTCCACAACTGAACGGGGTTCCTATTACGATGTGGTACAATTTATCATCGAAGATTGTGATGCCGCCTTGTCGTCCCCTGAACTCCCCTGGAGGATCACCTCAGGCGCGGAAGCGTTCCGTTTCACCAAAGCGATTGCCGAAACCATCAAATCAAGGATGTCTCTCTATGCCGCAAGTCCCCTCTATAATGAGGAAGAGAATCACTGGGAAGAAGCATATCAAATCAGCAAACAGGCTTTGGCTAATTTGAGAAGCAATGGTTACGCGTTGTATGACAAGGTAAATTTTCCCTCTTGGAAAGATAACCAGGATGTGCATCTTCCGAACGACGCGGCCAAGCTGTTCAATGAATATTTCTGCAGTAACATGGCATTCGACAGCAACCCTACCGACAAGGAGACCATCTATCAGACTAATGCCGGTCAGGACTGGATCATGACCGAAGGTATCGGTGCGGTAATGGGCTATAAATCGGGATCCTGTCCGTCACAAGAAACTGTGGATTGTTTTGAGACCACGGACGGACAGCCGGTTCTGAATCTTGCAAAACCCTATATCGACGAGGTTACCCACTTGATTCCCAATTTTAATCCCGCGAATACGCTCTACGACGAGCAAGACCCTTATGCAAACCGGGATCCCCGGTTCTATGCCTCTATCTACTATAATGGCTCAAAAAGAACCTGCTACTGGATTTTCGATGAAACGTCAGAGAGTGTGGAAAACTTCCCGGCAAGTAAAGGATACCGCACCCGCATCGTGGCCACGTGGGAGGGCGAACCACAGACAGGACGCAGCCCCATCACCAGGAAAGCGACCCGTACCGGTTATTTCCTCCGTAAATTTCTCCATCCCAATTCCGGACAGGAAATTGTGACAACCGGGCATGCCTATGCGAAAGTAATGCGGCTGGGAGAAGTATACCTCAACCTCGCGGAAGCCGCCGCCGAAGCAGGACATCTGCAAGAGGCATACGACGCGGTCAATGCTATCAGAGGCCGTGTGAATATGCCGCCACTCCCGACCGGACTCTCAAAAGAAGAACTGATTCTCCGTATCCGTAATGAACGGAGAGTGGAATTGGCTTTTGAAGCGCACCGGTATTTCGATGTCCGCCGATGGCTCAAACCCACCGACGATCTCGAAAAGACAGACCGATGGATTACGGCTGCCCATATCACTCGTAATTCGGATGGCAGCTACACTTACGAGAGAGGGCCTGTCTCCAAGGAACGCTTATGCTATCAGAATAAGTTTTTAAAATTCCCGATCCCGTTGAACGAGGTCAATATCATGTTGGCCCTGACAGGTGATAATTGGCAGAATCCGGGTTGGTAATTATTTCTTTAATTAAAAAAAAGGATCTATCTATGAATAATTCAATTAAAAGATCTCTATTGGCGTTTTCCTGCATGCTGTTATGGGTTCTCTCGGTGAATGCCCAAATGATTGGGACGGTAAAAAACGAACTGGGTCACAACATGCAAGGAGTTTTGGTCACCTCCGAAAACGGTGAAAACATTACCATTACCGACTATGAGGGGAACTGGGATATGATGATCACCGACGAGAGCGCATACCTTACATTCACCTATGCGGGATATGCTTCCTATAAACTCAAGATCAGCGATGTATATGGTGAATCACAGGATATTGTTTTGAAACGGGCTGAAACATTCGACCTCGATGAAAAAGTACATCTCGGTAATTATACGCAACGCAAAGAAGAAGTAACCGGCTCCATTGTCCGCGTCACAGGAAAAGAGTTGGAACGCTCACCCGTGGGCAACCTCTCCATGTCGCTGGCAGGTCGTTTGCCGGGACTTCACACGCACGAGACCTATTCTGAACCGGCACGTACCAACACACAACTCTGGGTAAGAGGTAATTCATCCCCCAACGGGGGCACCGCGGTGGTGGTGATCGACGGTTTTCCGTACGATTACAATGCCAACCAGCTCTTTGAATATATCACCGCCAATGAAGTGGAATCGATCAGTCTATTGAAAGACGCGTCTGCCCAGGCACTATATGGAATTTCAGGCGGCAACGGGGTGATTGTGATCACCACCAAACGGGGAATCAAACAACCCCTTAAAATAGACGTGTCCGTAAACCATACATTGGAACAAAGGGCCATCACACCGCCGCATATCAGCGCCGCCGATTTTGTACAATTACGCAACCAAGCAGCACATAATGACGGTAGTGAACCTTATTTCAGC
>JAAYFR010000192.1 GCA_012728155.1 Bacteroidales bacterium
AAAAAGTCATATAAGAAATAGAACTAATTAAATTGTGGTTTTAATATTTAATAGTATTCGCTAGATGATATGACTGGTGTAACTGTTCGGTTGGTTTTTTCCGCAACCGATTGGTCATACCGGTAAACCATCTCGTATGTTATTTCTCCATTCCATCCTCTCGCTTTAATGGAAAGGTTTACAGAGCTGGCGTTATCTTTTCTGAAGGGTTTCAGGTCGAAACAGACGAACCCTTCATATAATTTCGTCTGGGTACTTTCAAAGGCGTTATGGCGAAATTCCAAATCAATTGCGTCGGCTGATGCACCAGATGAAAGAGTATTCTCTACAAGATTGATCAGATGCGGTTTCACACCGCCATAATTGAACAGGAATGATACATTCAGATAATCTCCCCCTATCCATATATCCTTGATTCTTACCGGATCGTTGCCTATGCTGTCCTCATTTATTGCATTCAGCTCAATGGCCTGCTTGGTGAGTATATTCCAGATATCGTTTACCTTGATGTCGTAATCTTTGTTTGTACTGCTCCAGCTTGTATGTCCCAGAAGGGTATAGTTCAGAAACACACGTTGATTCTCGTTGGCGGGATATTTCACATTGCCTTCTGTCGGCCATAGGCGCGTGCCATCGTCCAGTAACAGGAAATAGGCATCGTTTTCCTTTTCCGATACTACGGTGGCTATGCTTATGTAGATATCTCCCAATGACCTTCCATTATCGTCACAGGAGGGAATAACCAGTAAAATCCCTATCAAGAGAGTACTAATTATTAATACTGATTTCTTCATGCGACTATAATATTTTCTTTATTATATCAGATGCTTAATAAGAGAAAACGCTGCATGGAAAGGGGGAGAATTTTCAATATTTAACGTTGTTTAAACTAATCGAATGAAAAATTGTCTATTACAACAACTTTTTAAGTGTTTTTGGAGTAGAGTTTTTTGATCAGGTCAGGTCTGCCTAAGCGTTTCAGTTTTTTGATCACCGCTTCTCTCTGTTTCGGATCATACCAGAAGAAAAATTGGCGTTGTTCATTTTTCTCCTCTCTGCTTCTCGCCGTATATACCGGTTGTAAGGTATAAGGATGGTAGCCGGTGTAATAAATTTCGGTAGCGAGTGTCATGGGGGAGGGTGTGAAATCCTGCACCTGTTCCAACTTGAAATTCAACTTCTTTGTCGTGGCTGCCAGTTCAGCCATATCCTCGTCGGTACATCCCGGATGGGATGAGATAAAGTAAGGGATCAATTGTTGGTTGAGTGAATATTTTTTATTCAATTCGTCGAAAATTTGTTTGAACCGGTTGAAATAGTGGAAAGAGGGCTTCCTCATTATTTTCAGGGTCTCATCCGAGGTGTGTTCAGGAGCCACTTTCAATCTTCCGGAAACATGATTTTTGATCAGCTCGTCGAGGTATTTCTGGTGAGATTCATTGGTTTTCCGGTCGTTACTCTTCTGTAACAGCATATCGTAACGGATGCCGCTGCCGATAAATGATTTCTTTATTCCGGGCAATGCATCTACCGATTCATAGATATCCAGCAGGTCGGAATGATCGGAGTTGAGGTTAAAACAGATCTTAGGGAAGATGCAAGAGGGTCTTCTGCACTTTTCACAAATAGAGAGATCCTTTCCCTGCATTCGGTACATATTGGCCGACGGGCCTCCCAGGTCACTTATATACCCTTTGAAATCGGGCATTTGGGTGATCTTTTTCACCTCCTCCAAGATTGATCGCTTGGAGCGGGAAGCGATAAATTTTCCCTGGTGTGCGGAGATAGTGCAGAAAGCACATCCTCCAAAGCATCCCCGGTGGAGGTTGACCGAGAATTTGATCATTTCGTAAGCCGGAATATGTTTCCCTTTGTACTTAGGATGAGGCATACGGGTATAGGGGAGGTCGAAAGAGGCGTCTATCTCTTTCTCATTCATCGGAGGATAGGGGGGATTAACGACGACTATTTTATCGTCTACTTTTTGAAGGATACGTGCAGCGGATAGACGGTTGGATTGCTCCTCCACCAGGCGAAAATTTTTGGCCTGTTTAAGTTTATCTTTTGCACACTCCTCGTGCGAAAAGAGGGAGATCTCTTCATTGAACGGATTGTCAGGCGTTTCGGTACGAAGAAAGGCGGTTTGCGGAATATCATTGATTTCACCAATAGATTTCCCGGTGCGGATATCAGCTATCAATTGTTTTAGAGGAAGTTCTCCCATTCCATATACCAACAGGTCGGCTTTTGTTTCTGCCAGGATAGTTTTGTGGAGCTTATCATCCCAATAATCGTAATGGGTAACCCGCCGTAATGATGCTTCCACCCCTCCGATGATGAGCGGTATCTCGGGATAGAGCTCTTTCAGGATATGGGAGTAGATGGTGACTGCCCTGTCGGGACGCATATCGGCACGGCCGTCGGGAGTATATGCATCCTGCGACCGCAATCTTTTATTGGCTGTGTAATGGTTGATCATCGAGTCCATTACGCCGGCGGTTACCGCGAAGAAGAGGCGGGGAGCACCCAGTTTCTTGAAATCACGAAGATCATCCCGCCAGTTGGGCTGCGGCACAATCGCCACGCGAAGTCCTTCCTGTTCGAGTAGGCGACCAATTACCGCCGTACCAAACGAAGGATGGTCGATATAGGCATCGCCTGAGAAAAGGATCACATCCGCTATATCCCACCCCCGGAGGTTCATTTCTTTTTTGGTGGTGGGCAGCCAATCGGTGAGTTGATAGGGGCGGTTGTTCATCGGATCAGTTCTTTTTAGTTTGTTTTTGTTGTGCATCCAACAACAGTGCTCTTTCTACTGCCAGATGGATATTGGAGCAGATATTTTCACTGCCGATAATCTGTGGGATCTCTGACTTTTCGATACTTTCACGCACATTATCTTTTACGCCGGAGAGAATAATTTGTATCTTCTCTTTTTTGGAACGTTTACACAATATTTCGAGGTTATTCAATCCGGTTGAATCAATAAAAGGGACCTTACGCATACGGATAATACGAATATGGTGATGCTCCCCCAATTCACGTGTGATCTCATCAAATTTACTGGCTACACCGAAGAAAAAAGGTCCTTCTATCTCATAGACCTCCACACTATCGGGTAGTTCAAGCACCTCTTCCTGTATCTCGTCAGGATGAAGTTCTGTCCCTTTTGTCAGATCAATAGTTCCGGTTGTGCGTGATACCTGGGTACTTTCACTCACCCTCCTCATAAAACCGAAAATGGCGAGTATCAGGCCAACACTTATGGCAATGGTCAGGTCGAAGATGACAGTGAGCAGAAAGGTGGTCATCAGGATGCCCATGGTAGATTTGGATTGTCGCGTAAGTGACAGGAAGGTACGCCATTCACTCATATTATAGGCTACAACCACCAACACTCCCGCAAGGCAGGCCATGGGGATATGACGGGTAAGATCGCCCAGAAACAGCACAATCAGTAAGAGTACCAGAGCGTGGATAATTCCTGCTACAGGTGTCTTCCCACCGTTATTGATGTTGGTCATCGTGCGGGCAATGGCGCCGGTGGCAGGAATACCTCCAAAAAATGGGGTGATGATATTGGCGGCACCCTGTGCCACCAGCTCCATATTGGAGTTGTGTTT
>JAAYFR010000193.1 GCA_012728155.1 Bacteroidales bacterium
CCCCCCCCCCCCCCCCCCCCCCCCCCCCCCCCCCCCCCCCCCCCCCCCCCCCCCCCCCCCCCCCCCCCCAGTGGAAACGGTTGGAAGAGGATTATGATTTGGTAAAGAAGAAACGTCCCATATTTTCCAAAGAGGGTTCACAAACTGTGCGTTATGATGTGTCAGACATGTTTTTGCGTTTCTGGTTCAGGTACTTCATCAAATACCAGAGTCTTATAGAGATAAGGAATTTTGATCGGTTGGCCGATATTATTATAAAGGATTATCCCACTTTCTCAGGTTTAGCATTGGAGAAATATTTCCGTCAACAAATGATGGAGAGTGGAGAGTTTGCAGAGATCGGTTCTTGGTGGCAAGGAAGAGGCAATGATGATCAATCGGAGATAGACATAGTAGGCTTGTATTTCGGAGAAAAAAAAGCGTTAGTGGCAGAAGTGAAGAGACAATCCAAAAATTTTAGACCCGATTTATTTGCGTTGAAAGTAGAAACATTGAGAAGGAAAGCATTATTTAAGTACGAGATTACATCTAAATGCCTTTCTATGGAAGATATGTGACGCCGCATGTTGCACGGGAATTGTTGCTGGAGGTGAGGGGGGCCGTCCAAATAATTTTCACAATCCTAATTTATTCCTGACATCATTGATTTCATATACCCTACCTTCTTCTATCGCTTTTTCCGACTTGGCGGCTCGTTTCTCCAGCTTTTCTACTGTAAAGCGATTTACAGAAGGAGTAAAACTATTAAGAATGTCCTCTATTTGTTCAATAACAGAAAAATCGTCTACAACAGAAAGATTTTCCGCGATCATTCTTTTTCGTGCTTCTAAACTTATAGCGTTCATATCTTATTTGTTTTTGTCAATCATGCTACAAAACCTACAATAAATTATCGTAAAATACAAGAAAATAGAGTGGGCCGCCAGAGAAAATCAATCCTCTATTTTGACCTGGGTAGTTGCATTTCTGTATATAGCAATAACCTTATTTTTTACGAATAGGGTAATAATAGATGCTGCAACGAAAGGAAATGTAAGTTGAAGTAAATCATATTTTGTCATTACTAAACTCAAAATAACAGAAAGCAGTACAGAAGCCAGTATCCAAATGCTGTCTTTAATACGATTACCGACAAACGCTATGGCACACAATACTGCATTATAACTAAACAAACCAATGCTAATAGATTCAACTGGGGCAGAAAAATAGTATGAAATAACGCCTCCTAAAGTTGCCCCTGCAAGCCCATAAAGTGCGGCAATTGGCGAATTGATAAAAACAGCCACAAAAAAAAGTAGTGACGGGATTAATTTACTTTGGAATATTACCTGCCTGAATCCAATAAGAGAAAAAGAAAAATCATTGTGGACAATTGGAGTTGCAGCAGATTTCTCAATCAATATACTTGAAAAATAATGATTGGCTAATAAAACAAAGAGCCAAGTAATTAAAACAAAAGTCAGTGTGTATACTGAAGCCTTTCTTTTTAGGAAAAAATATTGAATGAGCGTGGCTAATATTGAGCCAATTATTACGAGTCCCCAAACAATAAATGAAGTTTTAAAAAAGAGAATGCAGGCAACTCCAATTAAAGCAGCATTAAAACCATAAAGTCCTTTGTCTATATCAGCTTTATCAAATTTAAGTAACCGTGCTGTTATTGTTCCCACAAGTACTGCTATAAGTCCGGCAACGCCCATTAAAGGAGAACCATAAAATATGCCAATCAAGAAAATCAACCCTGTCAAAGCATTATCCTGAAGCATTATTTGTCCAAACCCTTTTAGAACTTGAATGCAAAATGAGGATGTCACATTCTCTAGATTGTAGTCCTTCCGAGTCATTACCCCGTATCTATTATCATTTGTTTTTATTTGTAAACTTATATGTGAGCAGTCAGTTTTTGTTACAATAACCGCTAACGTGTCGCATATTGAACTAAACCTTCGATAGCTTTGCTGCTCCTGCGAAGATTTTGCAAAAATACACAATTTCGACTTACTTGCAAGATCACTTTAAATATAAAACAGCATGACTTTCAAGAGAAAAGATTATCACACCACTTTGTCACAGACCAAAGATTTGATCTCCGGATTCCGGGAAACCGGGACAATGAATACTGTTCCATCTCTTATTCCCTCTGGAAAAGAGATAGGATCGGACACCTCTTCCCCTGGTTGTCACATAATACTGGCGGGCATCGACACATCATAATACTGATATCATTCGTATCTTTGTATCCGTTATATGAAAAATATTGCTTACAAACTTTGTTTTGGGTTTTTTGTGAGTTGAAAATAAAAAGGAATGAATCGAAATAAATTCACAGGAGGTATTTTTGTTTTTCTGGGGGCTTGCAGCTTCGGGGTACTGTCGACAATTGTGAAGAATGCGTATAAAGAAGGTTATACACTTGGACAGATAACCGGATCACAGGCTTTTCTGGGGATGGTGATGTTGTGGATACTCTATTTTTTGTATGAATCTCTTGGTAAAGAGAAAAATACTGTTTCTGACAATAATTTCTCCCGGGAGACTCGTCGAATTCAGAAAAATATTCAACATCAGCCGGGAGAGAGTTATAAGCCTTACCGCTCGACGGCATGCTGGAAAGTCTCTTTTGCCGGTATATTTACGGGATTGGTGGGTGTTTTTTACTATCAGTGTGTGAAGCTGCTTCCGGCTTCCATCGCCATTATCCTGTTGATGCAGTACCTGTGGATCAGTATTCTGATTGAAGCGGTAGTCTTTAAGAAAAAACCACATAAGATACAATTGATTGCCGCCTCCATAGTGCTTGTCGGCACGCTGTTCGCTGCCGGAGTCTTCAACCAGGCAGTGACTTTGAATATAAAAGGAATAGGATTTGGTCTACTGGCAGCGTTTTGTTATGCCATATTCCTGATAGCCAGCGGTCGGGTAGGGAATGACCTTCCTCTATTAAAGAAAGGAGCATTGATGATTACCGGGTCATGCATTGTCACATGGGTCATCTTTCCTCCGTTATTCCTGTTTGATGGACTGTTTTTCGACGGTCTGTATAAGTGGGGATTGGCGTTGGCTCTGCTTGGCACAGTGATCCCACCCCTGTTTTTCTCTTTCGGGATGCCACGCACCGGTGTTTCGTTGGGTGCCATCCTTAGCGCGGCAGAATTACCGGTTGCGGTAATCTCTTCCAATTTTATTCTCGGTGAGAATGTACAGGCACTGCAATGGGCCGGGGTTTTACTGATCCTCTCGGCCATCGTGCTGACAAATATAAAATTCCGGAGAACAGCAAAGAGCATATAAATGTTATGTAAAATACATATTTGAACAAATGATAACAATATTAGGTATAGAATCTTCCTGTGATGATACTTCTGCTGCGGTGATCCGTGACGGAGTAATCCTATCTAACGTAATTGCCGGACAGGCAGTGCACGAACGGTATGGCGGCGTGGTGCCGGAACTGGCATCCCGCGCACATCAGCAGAATATTATCCCAGTGGTGCATGACGCGCTGAAACAGGCTGGCATCACCAAAGAGGAGATATCGGCTGTCGCTTTTACCCGGGGGCCGGGATTATTGGGCTCATTGCTGGTCGGCACATCGTTTGCGAAAGGTCTTTCATCGGCTCTGGATATTCCTATGATCGAAATCAACCACCTTCAGGCACATGTGCTGGCGCATTTCATCAAGGAGGATGAAAACGACACTGATCAACCGGACTTCCCTTTTCTTTGCCTGCTGGTTTCCGGTGGTAATTCGCAGATCATATTGGTAAAGTCTCATGACGATATGGAGATTGTGGGTCAGACCATCGACGATGCCGCGGGAGAGGCATTCGACAAGTGTGCCAAGGTAATGGGTTTGGGTTATCCCGGCGGCCCGGTGGTGGATCGGCTGGCAAAACTGGGCAATCCCGACAGGTTCACTTTCAGTAAACCCCGTATCGATGGTTATGATTATAGTTTTAGCGGACTGAAGACGTCGTTCCTCTATTTTCTCCGGGATGAGTTGAAAAAAGATGCCGGCTTCATCGAAAAAAATAAGGAAGATCTTTGTGCATCGTTACAAAAGACCATAATCGATATCTTGATGGATAAACTCTATCGTGCTGCCAAAGAGCTGAAAATAAAAGAGGTGGCCGTTGCCGGCGGGGTGTCTGCCAATTCGGGGCTGAGGAGTGCTTTTGAAGAGTATAGCCGCCGTTATGACTGGAAAATCCATATCCCCAAATTTGCCTATACTACCGATAATGCCGCTATGGTAGCCATTTCCGGTTATTATAAATATCTGGATGGTGAGTTTTGTGATCCCGATGTGGTGCCGTACGCCAGGGTTTCGATTTGAGGCTTACTTTCGTCTCCGCTTTTACCACAACCATTTTGGTATAAAAAACAAAATTAATTGTGGAAATATTTCTTTAATTGAAGGTTAAATGGTATCTTTGTGTCCGATTTGATTAGGATTGTTCAGGGTTATACAAAAAAATATTTTTCTTGCGATAAGGCAACTCCCTTTACCGTTCTTGGTTTATGAATTAAGTATGAATTATTATTCTCCGGCAGAAGCTGCCGAAGCGTTTAGGATCACAGCAGTTAATAAGTCGAAACTCCCGTTTCTTCATTTTGCTATCGCGGCTATTCTCGGTGGGGCGTTCATCGCACTCGGCGGGCTGCTCACTGTGATGGTTGCCGGTGGAATGCCGGAGCCCGGCAGTGTCAATCCGGGGATTGTGAAGTTTGTGGCGGGAGCTCTTTTTCCGGTCGGTCTTATCATGGTCTCGGTTACCGGAGCCGATCTGTTCACCAGTGATTGTGCCGGTCTCACTTTCCCGCTATTGAAAAAGGAATTGTCTGCAGGAAAAGTAGCAAAAATCCTCCTGTTATCCTATCTGTTCAATTTTGCAGGAACACAATTCATCGCCTTTGTCTTGTCTGCCAATGTGGGGTTATTCGATAAAGAGCCCTAGCAATCCTATCTTCATCACTATTCCGAAGCGAAAGTGAATCAGGATTTTATGCGTGTGTTTGTGAAGGGTATTGGCGCTAACTGGCTGGTCTGCCTTGGCATGTTTATGGGATATATGGCGAAGGATATTATCGGGAAAAGCGTAGCCATCTGGATACCCATTATGATTTTTGTGGTGATGGGTTACGAACACTCTATCGCCAATATGTTCTTTATCCCGGCAGCCATTTATAGTGGTGCCGACATCACCTGGGGCGGTTTCCTTTCGAAAAATCTGCTTCCCGCCACGCTTGGAAATATAATCGGCGGTATGTTGCTGGTCGGAACGGTCTATTGGTACCTCTTCCTTCATCAACCCAAAAAATAGATCATCATAATTAAAACAAAATATATCAACGATGAATAATCAACATGAATCTTGGAAAGGCTTTAAGGGCGACGTCTGGAGAAATGAAATCAACGTGAGGGATTTCATTATGAACAACTACACACCTTATGAAGGTGATGATAGTTTTCTGGTTTCTTCTACCGAGCGTACCCGTAGAGTCTGGAACAAGTTGACGGAAATGTTCAAAGTAGAACAAGCCAAGGGTGTCTATGATGCCGAAACCAAATATCCGCAGGAAATTGATACCTACGGACCCGGATATATCGATCAGGATAACGAAGTGATTGTCGGTTTGCAGACTGATGCGCCGCTTAAACGGGGTATCTTCCCGAAAGGGGGAATCCGTATGGTGGAGAATGCATTGAACGCATATGGGTATGAACTCGATCCCATGACCAAAGAGATCTATACCCGTTATCGGAAGACCCATAATGAAGGCGTTTTCTCGGCCTATACCGATGAGATGGTAGCCGCACGCCGATCCGCCATCATCACAGGATTACCCGATGCGTATGGCCGTGGACGTATTATCGGCGATTACCGCCGTGTGCCGCTTTATGGAACTGCCACCCTGATTGCGGAAAAGAAAGAATTCCTGAAACGTCTCGATATCCAGGAAATTACGGAACGTGTCATACAGAGTCGCGAAGAGATCTCGGAACAAATCAAAGCGCTGAAAGCTTTCGAGAAAATGTGTGACGGTTACGGTTTTAATGTGACCGAACCGGCCAAGAATGCGCGTGAAGCGGTGCAATTCCTCTATTTCGCCTATCTGGCAGCAGTGAAAGACCAGGATGGGGCCGCCATGTCGATTGGCCGTACTTCCACTTTCCTCGATATTTATATCGAAAAAGATATCAAAGCCGGCCTGTTGACGGAAGAAGAAGCGCAGGAGCTTATTGACCAGCTGATCGTAAAACTGCGTATCGTGCGTTTCCTCCGTACGCCGGATTATAACGATCTCTTTTCGGGCGACCCGGTATGGGTGACCGAATCGTTGGGAGGACAGGCTGTGGATGGCCGCACTTTGGTGACGAAGACATCGTTTCGTTACCTACACACGCTCTATAACCTCGGACCGGCTCCTGAGCCCAATCTGACAGTACTTTGGTCACAGCACTCTCCCGAGAACTGGAAACAATTCTGCTCGAAAGTGTCGGTGGATACCTCGGCTATCCAATACGAAAATGATGACCTGATGCGTCCCGATTATGGCGATGATTACGGAATTGCTTGCTGTGTGTCGCCAATGAAGATTGGAAAACAGATGCAGTTGTTTGGCGCGCGCGCCAATTTGGCCAAATGTCTCCTGTATGCCATCAATGGTGGGCGCGATGAGAAATCGGGTGTGCAGGTGGCACCGAAATTCGAGCCGGTCACTGCTGAATATCTCGATTATGACGAGGTAATGGCGAAATTTGAACAGATGATGCGTTGGTTGGCAAAGGTATATGTGAATGCGTTGAAGATTATTCACTATATGCATGATAAATATGCCTATGAAGCGTTTGAGATGTCGCTGCACGACGGGGATGTACAGCGTATCCGTGCGACAGGCATTGCCGGGCTTTCCATCGTGGCCGACTCGCTCGCAGCCATCCGTGACGCCAAAGTGAAGGTGATCCGCGACGAACGGGGCATTGCCGTGGACTTTGAGCGTGAAGGTGATTATGTGCCTTTTGGAAATAACGACGACAGGACAGACCAGATCGCAGTGGATATTACCCGCAAGTTCATGGGGTATCTCCGTCAGCATGAAACTTACCGCAACGCTATTCCTACCCAATCGATCCTGACCATCACCTCTAACGTGGTATATGGAAAGAAGACAGGGGCAACACCCGACGGTCGCCCTGCCGGAACACCTTTCGCACCGGGTGCCAACCCGATGAACGGCCGTGATACCAAAGGTGCGGTGGCCGCGCTGGCTTCGGTGGCCAAGCTGCCGTTCCAGCATGCACACGACGGGATTTCCTATACCTTTGCAGTCTCCCCGGGAACACTTGGTAAGGAACGGAATGCACAGGTGACCAATATGGTCGCTCTGCTCGATGGATACTTCACTTCGGATGGTGGACAGCACCTCAATGTGAATGTGTTTGACAAGGATCTGCTGGTGGATGCGATGAACCATCCCGAAAATTATCCGCAGTTGACCATCCGGGTGTCGGGTTATGCGGTGAATTTCGTGAAGATGACCAAAGAGCAGCAGCTGGATGTGATCTCCCGGACGATCAATCACGCACTGTAATATTTCCGTGGCAACTAAAGGATTTCCCCCTTTAGTTGCCACTTGCTTTGGTAAGATATGGTAGGACGAATACATTCCCTGGAGAGTTTCGGGACGGTGGACGGGCCGGGCATCCGCTTCGTGGTTTTCCTGCAAGGCTGTCCCCTGCGTTGCCTCTACTGCCATAATCCCGATACATGGGATTTGAAACAGACAGGGAAATATCTCCTTTCTCCCGGGGAACTATTGGAAGAGGTGCTTCGTTATAAGAGTTTCATCGCCAAGGGAGGCGTTACTGTTACCGGTGGAGAGCCTCTGTTGCAGCCGGAATTCCTGTTTGAATTCTACTCCTTATGCAAGGAAAACAGTATCCATACCGCACTCGATACTTCCGGTGCCATTTTTACAGAATCAGTGAAGAAAGTATACGATATAGTAGATTTGGTATTGCTCGATGTGAAATCGATCGATGCGGATCAACATAAAGAACTCACCGGAGTAAAAATCGATAATACGTTGAAGTCCCTCAATTATCTCGAAGAGATCAACAAACCTACTTGGGTGCGCCATGTGATTGTGCTGGGATGGACAGATGATGATTTTTTACTGAAAAAAACTGCCGATTACCTTGCTTCCTATCGCTGTATCGAAAAAGTGGAACTGCTGCCATATCATGATATGGGCACACGTAAATATGAACAGCTGGGGATGGAATACCGATTGAAAGACGCACTCCCGTTATCGAAAGAGCGACTGGAAAATGCCCGTACTATTTTTAGAGAAACAGGGCTTCGGGTAGGGTAAGTGAATTTTCTTAGGAACGAGGGCAGAAGCAAACTTGTTTGTATTATGCCGAGTGACGACAGAAAATCTACGTAGTGAAAAGTGAAAATTAAAAATATAGTCGCTAAATTGGAAGTATGTCGAAAAGAGAATACAAGGAGGAAGGTCTTTCATAATGAAATTTTCGCTAAATTTGTAAATCATAATCTGAAGGAGTATTCAGGGTAAAATTTAAAAATTTGGTTATGAAAACAATAGCGGTTAAACGGAGAAAGCTGATAGATGAAATCAACCGGTCTCAGAATGAGAGATTATTGGATGAACTTTATCTTTTTATTCAAAAAGATAATCAGTTAGAGGATGTTTATTGTTTGTCTGATGATCAGAAAGACGCCATTGCAATTGCTCGGGAACAGATTAAGAATGGCCAGATTTACGACAATGAAGAGGTCGAAAACGAGATAAGGCAATGGCTCGAAGAGTAGTACTTTCAGAATTGGCTCGGGATGATCGAAGACAAATCCTTGAATATAATGGTACAAGGAAGATGAGAAATTTAATTGAAAAACTTTAATAGACAAATATATATCGGATTTTGACAGAATGTATAATACATACTTGGGAAAGATCATTGATTTTTCTCAAACTTATTTAAATAAAATAAATAGTCAAGATCGATTAAAATATTATAGGAATAGCGCATTATGAATACAGAAAGTCCAGTGTTGGAAGAGAATAAGAAAAGCCTTAATTTTATAGAACAGATCGTGGAGAACGACCTGAAAGAAGGGAAAAACGACGGTCGTATACAGACGCGATTTCCGCCGGAACCCAATGGTTACCTGCATATCGGCCATGCCAAAGCGATCTGCCTCGATTTTGGTATTGCGGAAAGATACAACGGAATTTGCAATCTCCGTTTCGATGACACCAATCCGGTGAAAGAAGATGTGGAGTATGTCGATTCCATTATGGAGGATATAAAATGGCTGGGATTCCACTGGGAAAATGTCTATTATGCTTCTGATTATTTCCAGCAATTGTGGGATTTTGCCCTGAAACTTATCAAAGAAGGGAAAGCCTACGTGGATGAACAGTCGGCAGACGAGATCGCAAAACAAAAAGGAACCCCTACCGTGCCGGGTATCCATAGTCCCTATCGCGACCGCCCCATGGAGGAGTCGCTGGAGCTGTTTGAGAAAATGAACAGTGGCGAGATCCCCGAAGGGAAGATGGTGCTGCGTGCCAAAATAGACATGGCTTCGTCCAACATGCATTTCCGTGATCCCATCATCTACCGGGTGATCCATATTCCGCACCATCGTACCGGTACAGAGTGGAAGGTTTATCCCATGTATGATTTCGCACATGGGCAGTCCGACTATTTCGAGGGAGTGACACACTCGCTTTGTACCTTGGAGTTCGAGGTGCACCGTCCCCTCTATGACTGGTTCCTCGATCAACTGGCGGATAGTGATTATCGTCCCCGTCAGACTGAGTTCAACCGCTGGAACCTCACTTACACGTTGATGAGTAAGCGTAAACTGTTGCAGCTGGTACAGGAAAAACTGGTTTCGGGATGGGACGATCCCCGGATGCCGACGCTGACCGGTATGCGCCGAAGAGGATATACGCCACAGGCGATCCGCAATTTTATCGACAAGATCGGTTATACGAAATATGAGGCCATCAACGATTTGTCGCTGTTGGAACATGCGGTGCGTGAGGATTTGAACGCTCATGCCATACGTGTGTCGGGGGTGATCGATCCCATCAAACTGATCCTTACCAATTACCCCGAAGGGCAGGAAGAGGAGATGGAGGCGATCAATAATCCCGAAGATGAAACCATGGGTAGCAGGAAAGTGAAGTTTAGCCGCGAACTCTGGATCGAACGCGATGACTTCATGGAAGAGGCACCCAAGAAATACTTCCGCTTGACACCCGGAAATGAGGTGCGCCTGAAAAATGGCTATATCGTGAAATGTACCGGTTGCAAGAGGGATGAAGAGGGAAACGTGACGGAGGTATATGCCGAATATGACCCGATGACGAAGAGCGGTATGCCTGATTCGAACCGGAGAGTAAAGGGAACCATCCACTGGGTATCGGTACCCCACAGCCTGGATGCGGAAGTAAGACTCTACGACCGCCTTTTTATGGTGGAAGATCCGGCAGGCGAAAAAGAGAGGGATTTCAGGGAGCTGTTGAATCCCGATTCTCTGATCGTAAAAAAAGGGTGTAAGGTGGAAGAGTACCTGAAGGAGGCCAAACCGCTGGATAGCTTCCAGTTTCAAAGGATCGGCTACTTCAATGTGGATACCGATTCAACGGAAAATGGCATAGTATTGAACCGTACGGTAGCACTCAAGGACTC
>JAAYFR010000194.1 GCA_012728155.1 Bacteroidales bacterium
ATTCTTTGATGACTGATTTTACTTCGTCCCAAATAACCGGTATATACATTTTAGGCATGGGATCGTTTTCGGCATCGGCAAAGTAAACTAAACTACGAATTACATTGTAAATGGAATTTGTATCGTATTTTGTTTTGTAATATTCCACCATTTCGTTCAATGAAAAATGCTGTAACAGGAAATACATGTCAATAAAATCTTTTTTGGTTCCTCTATTGGTGATCGCAGCAAGTTTCATCGAAGCAATATCTTTCAATCCCGACAACTTTATCCCATCATCTTCAATTGGATCTTCCAGCCATTTGTAAGGGTAGTTTACAATATCTACTTTCACACCTTCTATTTCAAAAATATGGATGGATTTCGTATTTTGTAAAGAGTTCACTGTAAGTCCCTCGTTATTAAATGTATTTAAAAAATCAATATACGAATTTTGGAACTCACCAAAAAAATCAAGGTCTATGGAGAAATTATCACAACTTGTGATAAGTTCAGTTATCACAAGTAAAATATTATCCAAAGTCACCATTGAATTTCACTTAATAATCAACACATTATCATTATTACTTTTCAGTAGGACTTTGGATAATATTACTATCGTCCAAGGTTTTTCAACCACGTTTTAAGTTCCGGGTCTTTCTCCCATGAAGGAGTTGACAACGAAGATTCAGGTAGGATTGGAGTGTAAGTTCTCTCCAAAGCTTCTCTTTTTTGTTTTGAGTCCGCCCGGGCATACACCTCGGTGGTCTGTATGGAGACGTGTCCAAGTATGTCTCTTATATACACCAGATTTATCCCGGCCTGGAGTAGATGCATGGCTTTACTGTGACGTAGACAGTGTGGGCTGATGTTGTCAGGGATCAGGTTCTCGGTTGAGTTCCTTGCCATTGCCGCGTAATTTTTCAAAATATATGTTATACCGGCTCCGGTCAGTTTGCCGCCGCGTCCATTTTGAAAGAGGGGGCGTTGGTTCATCCGGGGTTCAAATAATAAATTCTCTTTCATATATTCTTTTAGGATAGAGACTTGCGCGTCTTGGATTGGCACGATTCTTTTCTTCCTTCCTTTTCCGAAGAGAGTCACATGACATGGCCTGTTGAGATTTACATCAACAGGGCGTAAATCAATGAGTTCCTGCACACGGGCTCCTGTTTCATACAAAAGAGAAAGCATCGCCAGGTCCCTACGACCACGCATCGTGTTGGTTGGGATTTGACATAGCAACACCTTGACCGCATCGAGCGTCAGGTAATTCATCGCGCCTTTAATCGTTTTTTTGATCTTGATGCCAAGCACTTCTTGCCATTGTTGCAGCCGGGTAACTTCCTCGTATTGCATGTATTTACAAAACGCGTGTATCGCGGCTAATCGTTGATTCCTTGTTGCTACCGAGCACCGCTTCTCTTCTTGTATCCATTCCAAGTAATCCAGGATGGTTTTATGATCGACATGGCGGAGTGTCAGCTTATCGGCTTCAACCTCGCGCTTGAGCTTCATAAAGTCAAGAAAGGAGGAGAAAGCCGCCCCAGAAGAGCGCAGTGTATTGGGACTGACGCCTCTCTCCGCCGACAGGTAGTCGGTAAAGAAGCGTGTAAGGTATTTTGCAAAATCATTCTTCATATTCTTCTTTGATTATTTTCTCAAGCGAGGGAAAGACATAGGATGAGACGGCACCGATTTGCAAATTGAGTTCAGGGAACATTTCGCTTGTCAGCCGCAAATACGACTCGGTTCCGGCAAGGGTCTTGTGACCCATGAAGACTGACAGTATGGGTAAAAGACAATATATGTCTTTACCGGCCCGCGCCTGTTTCATAAGCGAGTGAACGGCGAAGGTGTGCCTCAGATCGTGCAAACGGGGACCTTTATTACCTCCGATGAACGGGATGCCACACTTTTTCAAGACCTTCCTGAACCAATTGTACGCGCTTCCTTTGCTAATTGAAGCACCCGCGTGATTGATGAAAAACGGGGCATCGGGATCATCCACGTTCTTGATGGGCATTCTTGAACGATTATCGACGTATTGCCCGAGCACCTTTTCAAGTCCCGGATTTATCGGGATTATACGCTGCCGCTGATTTTTCGTCTTCTTGATGAGGATTTGCC
>JAAYFR010000195.1 GCA_012728155.1 Bacteroidales bacterium
GATCAAGGTGGCGGAAGAGGCCGGTTATGAGATGCGCGTTTTGAAGGCGGTGGAAGAGGTGAATAACCGGCAGAAAGATATTCTTTTTCAGAAATTCAGGCACCATTTCAATGGCGAGATAAAAGGAAAGACAGTAGCTGTATGGGGGTTGTCGTTTAAACCGGAGACCGATGATGTGCGGGAGGCGCCATCGTTAACTCTTGTCAAAAGCCTTCGAGAGGAAGGTGTCTCCGTACGTGCCTACGATCCGGCGGCGATGGAGGAGGCACGACATTGGCTGAACGATTCCATCTATTATGCTACCGATATCTATGATGCCGCCGACGGTGCCGATGCGCTGATCGTACCGACCGAGTGGAAGGAGTTCCGCCTTCCCAATTGGAATATCTTAAAGAAGATCATGCGCAACTACCTGGTGATTGATGGAAGGAATATCTACAATCAGGAGGAGCTTGCCACTTATGGATTTGTCTATAGCGGTATCGGACAGTGATCATTCCTGTTATTATCTTCTGTCGCGCATCGAAAGTGAAGAGCTACCGGATGGATTTGTCGGGGAATTTCTTTTTCCCCGACGGTTTACTTCCCGTTGTGGCGGAACTTCGGAATGATTTTCCTGCTTCCAGAGGTTCTTTTCGAAATCGACAAGCTCTTGTTCGATCCTATCCTGTTCGGCTTTCATCTCTTCCGGGGAGGAGGTGTATTGGGAGATGGCCAGATTGCGTGGGTTTTGTGCCTTATAAATTTCGCCATCATATTTTCTCAGTCGAAAAAAGTCATCAATGCTCCCACTCATGCTGTTATTGAGAGAGGACCCCATGATCTGTATGCGCCGAGTATAAGGAACAATGTGATCATAGGGAATCCAGAAAAGGGGGTATCGGGTGGTGGCACCATAGTCGTCGCTGCGCTGCAAAACGGGACAAATGGCGAGCGGTCTCCCCCTGAAATCGGAATTGGCCGTATCGAAATAGTAGGCCTCTTTCACAAAATAGCTCTCTACTTCATTGCCGGGAATATCGGCATCGTTGATCACTATCATGTCATTGACAGTCTCGTAATAGATTCCAAATCGATCCAGAAATTCTCGGAAATTGATCCGGTATTCATCGGTAAACTCTTCCCGTCCATCCAGGTATTCATAACCGGGAACCATATCATCCTGTAATAGTTTGAACAGCGTAGTAAACAGGTTCATCTTCCCATTGATGGGAGTAACCGGGTAATAGAGTGGGGCATTGGCCTCTTTGTTGAGGTCGAGATGACGGTAGATGATACGCGACCATTTGGCATTTTCTATATTTTCATCGATATGCCGATTCTTTTGTTCCATGCGGATATTCGTTTTTGCCGCCTGCTGTTGTGTGTTCTGCTGTCGCTGCCCTATCCCTTCCCTGGTCGTCTCTTGTGAGAAGAGGGAGGTGCTCCCAGCCATCAAAAGAATCCATATCCATACTTGTTTTGTCTTCATCACATCATTTTAAATTGTTGCACTATTCAATCTCCCTTTATTTACATCACCCTCACCTCCATCACTGCGATTTCCCGCTCCGTACCGTCGGGTCCGGCGGCACGAACCCCCGAAATATAGAAATAGCTACCCCGTGTAAGTCGCCTGATCTGATCTTTCTGCCGTTCGGAAAATCGGTTCCCATCGGAGATTTCGGGAATGGCATTGCCCATGGAATCGAAAAAAATGGTGCGGAAGTTGATCACCCGGAAGGGAATGGAAAGGATGCCGTCGTCGATAGCTGCCTTGATCTCTCCGGCATTCATCAGTGCAGCTTTCTGTAATCCTCCGCCTTTGAACATCATCGGATTTCCGTTGGCATCACGATGTTCGATATAAGGGGTAGGATCGGGGAGTGCGCGTACCCTGAATTCTTTGCTGGCCACATGGCGCACCTCTCCGGCTGCTGTACGGGCGGATACCGATATTGTCACATTCTCTCCTATCGCGGTGGGATGGACGCTCCACATATTTCCCCGTCGAGTGAGTGTTCCATGGGTGATGGTTGCGTCGACATCATCCGGTGCGATACCCGGCACGGAGATACTCACTTCATTATCGATGCCGGCATATAGCAGATTCATCAGGGTGGGAGCGATGGTGGCTATCGGCTCAATCACGGTGTAGTTGCTTTCAAATGGGCGGCGCGTTACCTTTCCATCGCTACCGGTCATCTCTAGGTATCCCTCTACCGGGAAAGTGCCGGTACGGTCGGCACGGACCGAAAAGGAGCCGTTTTCGGCCATATTAAGGTGGTCGCCGTTGATCACAATATGGGGCTGGCGGGTAGAATCTTCTGCCGAGAGTACAATCCGGGCATTGTAGGAACTGCCTTGCATGACGATATCCGATTCGGGGATGATATAGGCATTCAGCCGGTTTACCCGGAAATCGCCTATATCCACATTGTGCAGGATATTGGTCAGCGCTTCTCCCTCGGAGGAACGGATATCATTTTCTATCTTCGTCATCATCGTGATAGCCGCCGCCAACGGCATTTGTTCAAAGAGGGAGGCTTCCCAGCTTTTATTGGTCAACTGCGGTTTTGTACTGAGATTTTTCTCTATAATTGTCCGGCGGGCAGGATCTGTAACGAGTTGTATGACAGAATCACGATAGGCATCGATACTATTCCTGAATTTTTTCCCTTCCCCGTTCAGAGGAGAGAGCATGACGATTGATGCGGCATCCAAATGATCTTTATTTTTGATGTGGTGGATATTTGCCTTTTTCCCGTCGGCTTCACGCACCATTTTCACTTTTAAGGCATCAATATAGGCAATCAGTGAATCGCTCATGGAGCGAATTTGCACTCCTTTCCGGTACCATTCACCCGCTTTTTCCGGATTTTGTGCGTGATAAGTGGTCAATTCATCCATGATCAGCCTGTTGCGTTCCATCATCGTCCCGGATGAATCTCTTAGGCTGTTGTCCACCATTTCGAACCCGTCGAGTACTTCCACCGAGACGTTGAATGCCAGCATCGCAATGAACACCAGATACATCAGGTTGATCATTTTCTGTCGGGGGGAATTGGGACTGTTGACTGCCATGAGATGGGTTTATGAGTTGGAGTTGTTGCGATTATCCGGTTTAATGACGGTCATTGCGTTCAGCATCCGCGCATAGACTTCGTTCAGTTCCCTGAGTTGATCTGCCATTTTCTCTGTTTCAGTTTTAATGACTGAGCCGTCGGGGAGTCTATCGTCATAGATGTTTCTAAGGCGGGCAAGTCCCTGATTAATTTGCTCGATAGTGCCGATTTGGCTGCTGACGCTTTTGAGCTGTATCTCGTAAATGGAGTTGAGTCCCGACAATGTGCGATTCAGGTTTTCCATCTGCTTGCCATACTCTTCGGAATGTGTTGAAAGATTGGGAAGAATTTCATATCCCGGATCGATAGGAGCGGTTGTTGAATGAGAATGAGGTGCTGTGGATAGTGGGGAATGATCTGATGCAGTAGGATGGGTCTCCGCTACAGATGTTGCTGTGTGGGATCTCTCATCCGGAATTTGTTGCGCCATTGCGGTATTAAGGGAGGAGTTTTTTTTAGAATCCATCGAAGAGAGTACCGGAAACACCTCTTCCCACCGGTAATCACGTATCGGCGAGTCGAATGCGGAGAGGATAAAGACAAGAAATTCCACAGTCATGCCAATAAAGAATATTTCATTGCCGAAGGGGAAATGGAGCAGTTTACACATCGCACCGAGTATCACGATGGCAGCACCGAAGCTATAGGCGAAGTTGATGAACCGTTTTCCCCGTTCGGTTTGCAGGAATTGTTCAAGTCGGTTTTTATATCTTTTGTAGGCGTTCATTTTTTTGATTACCAATTATCAATTATCAATTATCAATTACCAACAAATAGGAGTTGTATAAAACTCAAATCTTGGCTCTATTTGTTTATTTCCCTGAACTGACTTGCGTCCTTACACAACGAAATCCGATATAGGAGCGCCCCCTGTTCTGGTATTCGCTGTCGCGCATATCTGAGCGGATAAAGGTAGAGATATCTTTCCAGGACCCTCCCTTCACCACTTTTCGTTTCAATGCATAAGGATCTTCTGTAGCGGCATTGTAGCTGTATTCGGGGTTCAGGTCACCCATCAGTTCGTTTCCCGATTCGGTATATGCGGTAGAGGTCCATTCCGCCACATTTCCGGCCATATCATACAATCCTGAGTTATTGGGCTTGAAACTCCTCACTTTGGCGGGGATAAGATGGTTGTCGGCGGCATAAGCTCCATCGCCCGGTTTGAAGTCGGCTTGAAAACAGCCGCTTTCACTTGTGGTGGCATTCGAATCCCACGGATATCTGTTGTCGGAGTTGGCATTTCTTGCGGCCATTTCCCATTCAGCTTCGGTGGGAAGGCGGTACTTTTCAATCGTGATTCCTTGTCTGTGATTGATAGCTCTTCGTAGGAAGAGGGTGCGCCACTCGCAGAAGGCAGTTGCCTGTTCCCATGAGACTCCCACCACAGGATGATGCGCGTAGGCCGGATGGGAAAAATAGTTGCGAAGGTAGCGCTCATTATCGGCATTCGGGAAATCGTTGACCCAGCAGGTGGTATCGGGATAGATATTGACGATGCGTGTATGCACAAAATCGTAGAGGCCGCTCAGGGGACGGGTAATGCTCTCGTTAACGATACGTCCGTCGGGTGCGATATAGGCTGTGTCTTTTGATATCATGACTACTTCATTGGGATCGATGGTGATATCGCTGTTCAATATTCTTTCTTCCGGGTTGAGGCGATGTTGTCGTCTGGCAGCCTCTGCCGCATCGAACCATTCGTAACGGAAATTCATCTGTCGGGCATCCAGCATCTTTTCTCCCGTGACAGGGTGTGTGGTATAGAGACTGTTGATGGCCTCTTCTTCCTCTTCTGTATTCCTTGTCCATGGGATCGGAATTCTCCAGTTGAGTCGGGGTGTGACCGGGTCGCCATATTCATCCTCGATAATCTTGTAGAAGTCATCTCCTGCATAGGCCGGGTCTGCCAACCGTTCGCGGATGATGGAGTCCCGCACCCAATAAACAAACTGCTTGTATTGAGAGTTGGTAATCTCGGTTTCATCCATCCAGAAGTTATCCACCGATACACCGCGGGAAGGAATGGAAAAACCCCAAAGCGAATCGGTTTCTCCCGGTCCCATAACGTAGGCACCCCGTGAAACCAATACCATATTGTAGGGCGTAGGTTCTCCCCACACCTTACCTACAGGTATGCCGGTCAATTCCCCGCCGATACTGCTTCCGATCCCCGGTCTCCCACAAGAGACGGTCATTATCAGTAACACCCCGAATAGGATATATTTTTTCATATCATTCATTATTCACATTCACTCATCAGTTTCATTGGCACATTGTCTCAACCTTCCGATAGATCGGAACAAGTTGTCCCAATTTGCCGGGATCGGCACATTCAAAATTGACTTTCCTCTATAATAACCGGATACTCTTATGCGGCTGTTTCTTCGGTTGGAAATAGTCGAGCGGAAAGTAATACCGCAGATAGAGTGCATGGCTCCCACTGCTATTTTGCCCGGCTCCCACGGTATGTGCTCCGTAGGCATACCCTATCTCTACATCGTAGAGGGTGGTTCCGGC